>JAEWJQ010000375.1 GCA_023386515.1 Pseudomonadota bacterium
GCGCAGGGCAAGGATCGCGTCGAGTTCGAGATCGCGACCAACCCCGGCGCGCCCTTCGCCCCGCTCGCCAAGATCGCCAGCGGCGGCGAATTGTCGCGCTTCATCCTGGCGCTGAAGGTCGCGTTGGCGGAGGAAGGCGGCGCGGCGACGATGATCTTCGACGAGATCGACCGCGGCGTCGGCGGCGCGGTGGCGAGCGCGATCGGCGATCGGCTGGCGCGGCTGGCAGAACGGACGCAGCTGCTCGTCGTCACCCATTCGCCGCAGGTCGCGGCACGCGGCGCCGAACATCTGCTGATCGCCAAGAGCCATGACGGCACCGTCACCCGTACCGGGGTGCGCATCCTCGACGAGGCCGAACGGCGCGAGGAGATCGCCCGCATGCTGTCCGGCGCGACGGTGACCGACGAAGCGCGCGCGCAGGCCGATCGGCTGTTGGAGACCGCATAAGGCGCTGTCCTACACGACCCGACATCGGCATGATCCGGGCGGGTCAACGGCTCTTTCTCATCGTGGTCCGACTGCCACACGATCGCGAGCGTCCCGACGCGCGCGTCTCTCCTCTCCCGGCAGCGCCGCCCCGGCGTTCCCCAGGATGCGCTCGGGTCGATCGCGGCGAAGCGGAAAGGGCGAGACACCCCGTTCAGGCGTCAATTCTGTCAAGACTCGCGGCGAAATGCCCGATCATCAGCGACTTGGCCGGTGCCCGCAGAGGCGATCAGATCGCCCCCGTCCCGCCGTTCGCGCCAAAGGCGCTCCCGGTGGTGAAGCTGTTGGTCGGATCGGCCAGGCTGACGTAGAGGCCCGCCAGTTCGGCCGGTTGGCCGGCGCGTCCCAGCGGCGTATCCTGGCCGAACTTGTCCATCTCGCCCGGCAATTGCCCGCCCGCGACCTGCAGCGGCGTCCAGATCGGCCCCGGCGCCACCGCATTGACGCGGATGCCCTTGCTGGCGATCTGCTTGGCCAGCGCCTTGGTGAAGATCAGGATGCCCGCCTTGGTCGTGGCGTAATCGAGCAATTCCTTTTCAGGACTGACCGAATTCACCGAGGCGGTGTTGATGATCGCCGCGCCCGGCTTCATCAACGGGATCGCCGCCTTGGTCAGGTGGAACATCGCATAGAGGTTGGTCTTCATCGTCCGGTCGAACTGTTCGGCGCTGATCTCCATGATCGACGCCTTGCTCTGCTGATAGGCGGCGTTGTTGACCAGGATATCGAGCCCGCCGAGTTCGCGATTGGCGCGCGCGATCAGGTCGCGGCAGAATTTCTCGTCGGTCAGGTCGCCGGGGATCAGCACCACCTTGCGCCCCTCGCCGCGCAACAGCCGGGCGACGTCCTGTGCATCCGGCTCCTCGGTCGGATAATAATTGATCGCGACGTCCGCGCCTTCGCGCGCGAAGGCGATCACCGCGGCGCGGCCGATGCCCGAATCGCCGCCGGTGACCAGCGCCTTGCGCCCGGCGAGCCGGCCGGAGCCGCGATAGCTCGCCTCGCCGCAATCCGGCACCGGCTTCATCTCGCGCTGCAGCGCCGGCCATTTCTGCCGCTGTTCCGCAAAGGGTTGGCTGGAGTATTTCGTCTTGGGGTCGGACACGGGCACGGTACCGGCCTGGGCCAATGCCGGCGCCGCCGCCGCGGTGACCCCGGCAGCGGCCGCGCCCTTGAACAGGTCACGGCGATTGGTCTGATCGGTCACGCGCTATCTCCCTGCATTTGCAGAGGAAAGCGCGCGCGGGCGAGGTTGGTTCACACCGCATGAGGAATTTTTCGGGGCGATGGGACTTGCGTCGCCGCGGGCCAGCCGCGACGAAATGGCGATGGCCATCCGGGATGTCGAATCGCGTGTCGCGCTGGCGATGCTGCCCGTCGGGGCGCTGCTCAGCCTGCTCTCCGCCATCGGCGGCGTCGCGGCGGTAGCGCTGGCGATCGACCTGATCGTCCGGCGGCCGGCGGACACCGGCTGGTGGCTTGCCTGGTGCCTGGTCGCGGCGATGATCGCCGCGTGGAACACCCGGCGATCGCTGGAGACGTTGGCCAGCTTCGAATGGCGGACGGCGCTGCCGGTGCTGGCGCTGTCGGCGGCGGTCGTCGCCGCCTATCCCGGCTGGTGGTTGTAGCGCGGGGCTTGCCCGATCGCGCTCGCCTCCCCTACCGCGATGCGCATGACCGATCTGCCCGAGACCGAGACCCAGGCCGCCGCCGAGCTGGAAGCGCTCGCCGCCGAGATCGCCCATCACAATCGCCTGTACCATACGGACGATGCGCCGGAGATCAGCGACGCCGACTATGACGCGCTGATCCGCCGCAACGCCGCGCTCGAGGCGGCCTTCCCGCATCTGGTCCGCGCCGATTCGCCCAGCCGCCAGGTCGGGGCGGCGCCCGCCGGCCATCTTGCCAAGGTCGCCCATGCCCGGCCGATGATGAGCCTCGACAACGCCTTTTCGGACGAGGAGGTGGCCGAATTCGTCGCCCGCGTCCGCCGCTTCCTGCGCCTCGCCGACGACGAGCCAGTGGCGCTGACCGCGGAGACCAAGATCGACGGCCTGTCCTGTTCGCTGCGCTACGAGGAGCGCCGGCTCGTCCAGGCGCTGACCCGCGGCGACGGGCAGGTCGGCGAGGACGTCACCGAGAACGTCCGCACCATCGCCGATATCCCGGCGACGCTGCCCGCCGAAGCGCCCGCGGTGTTCGAGATCCGGGGCGAGGTCTATATGGCCAAGGCGGACTTCGCCGCGCTCAACCGCCGGCTCGCCGACGAGGCCGAGGCGAGCGGCAAGGCGGCACGCCAGTTCGCCAATCCGCGCAATGCCGCCGCCGGCTCGCTGCGCCAGAAGGATGCCGCAGTCACCGCCAGCCGCCCGTTGCGCTTCTTCGCCCACGGCTGGGGCGAGGTGTCCGCCTTGCCCGCCGAGACGCAGAGCGGGGTCGTCGCCGCCTTGCAGCATTGGGGACTGCCGATCGCGGAGGGCTTTACCCGTGCCGACACGGTGGAGGCGGCGATCGCCGCCTATCGCGCGATCGAGGCACGCCGCGCCGACCTTCCCTTCGACATCGACGGCGTCGTCTACAAGGTCGACCGACTCGACTGGCAGCAGCGGCTCGGCCAGGTCGCGCGCGCGCCGCGCTGGGCGATCGCCCATAAATTCCCGGCGCAGCAGGCGCAGACGACGCTCAACGCGATCGACATCCAGGTCGGCCGCACCGGCAAGCTGACCCCGGTCGCGCGGCTGGAGCCGGTGACCGTCGGCGGCGTCGTCGTCACCAACGCGACGCTGCACAATGCCGACGAGATCGCACGACTAGGCGTCCACCCCGGTGACCGCGTCGTGCTGCAGCGTGCCGGCGACGTCATCCCGCAGATCGTCGACAATCTGTCGCGTGACGACAGCCGGACGCCCTGGCCCTTCCCCACCCATTGTCCGGAATGCGGATCGGCGGCGGAGCGCGAGCCCGGCGAAGTCGACTGGCGCTGTTCGGGGGGCCTGATCTGCCCGGCGCAGCGGGTCGAGCGGCTGCGCCATTTCGTCTCGCGCCACGCGCTCGATATCGACGGCCTCGGCATCACCAATATCGAGAGCTTCTTCCGCGACGGCCTGATCCAGACGCCGGCGGACATCTTCCGGCTGACCGAGGAGACGTTGCTCGCCCGCGAACGCTGGGCGGCGGTGTCGGCGCGCAATCTGATCGCGGCGATCGACGCGCGGCGCACCCCGCCGCTCGACCGCTTCCTGTTCGCGCTCGGCATCCGCCACGTCGGCGAGGTCACCGCGCGCGATCTCGCGCGGCGCTGGACGAGCTGGGCCGGGCTGATGGCGATGATCGACCAGAGCATTGCACTGCGTGACGCGACACCGGCCGCGATCGGCGAGAGCGACGACAAGCATCTCGCCCGTCTCGCCAAGGCGCTGGCCGCGGTGGTCGACACCAAGCAGGTCGGGCCGGAGGTCGCACTCGCGCTGATCGACTTCTTCGCGGAACCGCACAACCGGGCCGCGGTGGACGACCTGCTGAGCCAGGTCAGCCCGGCCGATCTGGTGTGGCAGACCCGCGAGTCGGCGGTCAGCGGCCAGACCCTGGTGTTCACCGGCAAGCTGGAGACGCTGAGCCGCGACGAGGCCAAGGCGCCGGCGGAGGCGCTGGGCGCGCGGGTCGCCGGATCGGTGTCGGCGAAGACGGACCTGGTCATCGCCGGGGCGGACGCGGGGTCGAAGCTGAAGAAGGCCGCGGATCTGGGCGTGCGCGTTATCGACGAAGCGACGTGGAACGGGCTCGTCGCCGGCACCGTCACGCTGGACTGATTTTGGTTCCGGTTTGGTGACGGGACGGGCCTAAAACCCTTGGAAGCGTTGCGTTTTTGCAACGCAGCAGCGCGAACGTAACGCGCGTAGCAACCACGACTCGCGATTGTCACAGAATAGAAATATCCCACGGGCAGGGCGCGCGGAGACGGCACAACGCTGGCCGCGATTCCGAGCTGAAGCTCAAAGGGGACATTTTTCTGATGCGAAACAACCTTTTCCTGGGTGTGGCCGCGGTCGCGCTCATCGCACCGGCGGCCGTGTCCGCACAGGAGACGACGTCAGCGATTCGCGGCTCGGTGACCGCCAACGGGGCGCCGGTCGTCGGCGCGACGGTGACGATCACCAACACCACGACCAACGCCCGCATCAACACTGCGACCGGTCCGGACGGCACGTTCAACTCCAGCGGCCTGCCCGTCGGCGGTCCGTACACCGTTGAGATCGCGAGCCCGCAGGGTAACCGGACCGTCACCGACATCTATACCGTCGTCCAGCAGCCCTTCTCCCTGCCGATCGACCTGACGCCGGCCGCGGGCGACGAAGCTGGCGACATCGTCGTACGTGCCTCGTCGATCCGTGGCGCCGGCACGACCTCGGACGGTCCGCAGACGGTGCTGACTCAGGAGACGATCAGCAAGGTCGCCTCAGTCAACCGCGACATCCGCGACATCCAGCGCCGTGACCCCTTTGCGACGCTTGACCTGTCGAACAGCGGCGACCGCGGCGGCGCGGTCAGCTTCGCCGGCGTCAACCCGCGCTACAACCGCTTCACCATCAACGGCGTGACCGTCGGCGACACCTTTGGCCTTAACCAGGACGCGAGCCCGACCAATCGTGGTCCGGTGCCGTTCGACGCGATCTCGCAGGTGTCGGTTTCGATCGCACCCTATGACTTCCGTCAGTCGGGCTTCCAAGGCGGCACGATCGATACCGTGCTGCTGTCCGGCACCAATGAGTTCCATGGCACCGGCTTCTATTCTCAGAACACCGACGGCCTGACTGGCGATCGCATCGGTAGCTCGACGCAGGTGACGCCGAAGTACAAGTCGGAAACCTATGGTGCGACGCTGCGCGGTCCGCTGATCGCCGACAAGCTGTTCTTCATGGTTTCGGCCGAGCGCAACACCGATCCGCGCCCGTTCTCGACGCTGCTCGGCTCGTATGCCAACCCGACGCTGCTCAACAGCCAGATCAACTCGGTGATCGGTGTGGCCAACGGTCGCAATCTCGGCCCCAGCGTCGGCAGCGTGCTGACGATCAACCCGCGCAAGGACGAAAAGATCGCCGGTCGGATCGACTGGAACATCATGGACGGCCAGCGCCTGTCGGTGTCGTACATCAACGCGTATGACTCGCTGGTCAGCCAGAACAACACCAGCACCAACGCCGCCAACCCGACCTATGGCCTCAGCTCCAACGCCTATGCGCTGACCGAGCTGCTGAAGGCGGGCATCGTCCAGCTGAACTCGGACTGGACGGACAAGTTCTCGACCGAAGCGCGCGCGATCTACAAGTACAATCTGCGTGGCCAGGAGCCGCTGCTCGGCCGTGGCATCGGCCAGCTCGGCGTCTGCGCTGACGCGACGTCGAGCGGCAGCACCACCGGCTGTTCGACGGGCGTGCCGCGTATCTACTTCGGTCCGGACAATTCGCGTCAGACGAACCAGCTGTTCTTCGACACCTGGGAAGGCTCGCTGCTCGGCCGCTACACCGCCGGTCAGCACCAGATCCAGGCGCTGGTCGACGTGACGCAGAACCGCACGTTCAACAACTTCGTGCAGAACAGCCTGGGCAACTATTACTTTGACTCGCTGGCTGACTTCCAGGCCGGCAACGCCAACCAGCTCATCTATGCAGCGCCGATCCCCGGCGTTAGCGCGGCAGCCGACTTCCGCTATACGCAGTTCACCTTCGGCATGCAGGACGAGTGGCAGGTTACCGACACCCTCGCCGTCACTTATGGCGCGCGGTACAGCATGTATGCCCAGGGCGAGCGCCCGGTCTACAATCCCTATTTTAACACCCGCTACGGCTATCCGAACACGAATACCTACAACGGCCTCGACCAGTTCGAGCCGCGCTTCAGCTTCGATTGGAAGCCTGACAACTTCCTCGGTGGGCTGAAGCTGCGCGGTGGTGCCGGCATCTTCGGCGGCGGTTCGCCCGACATCTACGAGTCGAACAGCTTCTCGAACACGATCACCACCAGCGCGATCACGATCACGCGCGCGGCGCAGGGTTCCAACACCTGCACCTCGAGCATCACCGTGCCGACCGACATCTGCACCGCGGCGCTCAACAACGTCACCGGCAACGTGCCGTCCTCCGTCGCGGCCTTCGCCGCCAACGCAGCTGCCAATCCCGCGGCAGCCGCGAACGTCGCGCGCACCAACACCGGTGCACTGGCACCGGGCTTCCACCTGCCGCGTTCGCTGAAGGCGACGATTTCGGGTGACTATCGCTTCCAGGGCTTCAACCTGGGTGCCGATTATTACTACTCGAAGGTCATCGACGGCGTGATCTTCACCGACGCGCGTTCGGTGCCGATCGGCCTGCTCCCCGATGGTCGCATCCGCTACGGTGCCGCGACCGGTACCTTTGCCGATGCCAATTATGACATCATCACGCGCAACAGCCATCAGGGCCACAGCCACATCATCGTCGTTCGCGCCAGCAAGGACTTCGACTGGGGTCTGAGCCTGTCGGGTAGCTATACCCGCCAGTGGGTGAAGGACGTCGGCAACGCGACGTCGTCGACCATCAACTCGAACTATCGCAACCAGTTCTTCGCCGATCCGAACGTCCCGTCGTACGGAACGTCGAGCGACCAGATCAAGTGGCAGTTCAAGTATTCGGTCGGCTACGATCACGCGTTCTTCGGCGACTATCGCACCGTGTTCCAGCTGTTCGGCGAGACCCGCGCGGGCCGTCCGTTCAGCTACACGATGCAGGACAACGTCTCGACCCGTTCGACCGTGTTCGGCACCGTGCTGACCGGCAACACGCCGACCAACCTGCTGTACGTGCCGACCGGTACGAGCGATGCCAAGGTCAGCTACGACAGCACGACCACGCAGACCGCGCTCGACTCGTTCATCAACGCCAACCCCGATCTCGCCAAGTATCGCGGCCAGATTATCGCCAAGAATACGGCGCGCAACCGGGCGTTCACCCGCATCGATCTGCACGTCGAGCAGGAGATTCCGACGTTCCTCGGCAAGTCCCGCCTGTCGATCTTTGCGGACATCAACAACCTGCCGAACCTGCTCAACAAGAAC
This sequence comes from Pseudomonadota bacterium, assembly GCA_023386515.1. The sequence goes on from JAEWJQ010000375.1 coordinate 7,580, forward strand.
TGGGGCGGTCTGCGCCAGTTCGGCTTCCCGTACGGTGCCTCGCTGGTCAACGTGCAGTGCCTGAGCGTGGCGACGCCGACCGGCACCACGCCGGGCACGGGCGTGGTCAACACCAGCTCGTCGCAGCAGTGCGCCCAGTATCGCTACAGCTCGTTCGCGGCGCCGAACACCAAGTCGCTGAGCTTCACGCAGTCGCTCTACCAGATCCGTCTGGGCGCCCGCTTCTCCTTCTAAGGCGAACGGGAACCGCCTGACGGTTCGACCTCCGGGGC
>JAEWJQ010000397.1 GCA_023386515.1 Pseudomonadota bacterium
AAACTCGGCTCTTCGGCCGCCGCCTGGCCACCCAGATAGCGCAGCTCGGCCAACGCGAGAGCCTGCTCGGCGGGCACCGGCCTCGAGAAGAAATAACCCTGCAGATGGCTGGCGCCGGCGATGCGCAGCGCCTGGACCTGCGCTTCCGTCTCGACGCCCTCGGCGATCACTTCGAGGCCGAGGGCACGGCCCAAGTGGATGATCGAGTGGACGATCGCGGCGCTTTCACGCTCGCGGCCCATGCCGTCGATGAAACTGCGGTCGATCTTCAGGCTGTCCAGCGCGAATTTGCGGATGTTGTAGAGGCTGGAATAGCCCGTGCCGAAATCGTCAAGCGCGATGCGGAAGCCCATCTGGCGCAGCTTGTACAGCGTTTCCGCCGCCCGTTCAGCATCGTCGAAGATCGCGGTTTCGGTGATTTCGATCTGGACGCGGCTCGGCACGACCCCCGCGCGCTCGACACTTTCCATGATATGGCCGACGAAATTGTGACGGCGGAACTGGCGCGGCGAGAAATTGACGGAGACGTATTGCCCGGGGAAACGCTTGAGCATCTCCAGGGCCTGATCAAGGATCCAGTCGCCCAGTTCGTGGATGACATTGGATTCTTCGGCGATCGGGATGAACGTTGCGGGGCTGATCGGGCCATATTCGGCCGTGTTCCAACGCACGAGCGCCTCGAAGCCGAGCACCTCCAGCGCGTCGCGGCTGACGATCGGCTGATAGGCGAGACTGAGCTCCTCACGCGCGATCGCCTGGCCGAGTCCGGCCTCGACCCGTCGACGGAAGCGGATGCCCTCGTCCATGCTCTCGTCGAAAAGTCGAGTGACGCCGCGGCCGCTCCGCTTGGCGTCGTTGAGCGCCAGATCGGCGCGGCGCAGCGCGTCGATAGGATCGCAGCCTGCGCCCTCGACAACGACGAGACCGGCGGACGCGCCGCTCTGCACCGAATTGCCGAACACCTGATGCGTCCCCGAACAGGCGGCGACGATTCGGTCGCAGGCCATGATCGCCGCCTCGACACCGGGAGTGTCGAACAGCACGCCGAATTCGTCTCCGCCAAGCCGCGCGACGATGGCGCCCTCGGGCGCGTTGGTATGGAGGATCGTACAGATTTCGCGGATCAGCGCGTCGCCGGCGAGATGGCCGAGCGTGTCGTTGACCAGCTTGAACCGGTCGAGGTCGAGCATCGCGGTGGCGAACAGGCCGTTGCGCTTGGCCCGGTCGGCGAGCGCGCGCAGGAATGCGAGCCGGTTTGGTGCGTCGGTCAGCGAATCATGCGTCGCGATATGGATCGCGCGGCTTTCGTTCGCGGCGAGTTCCGCGCCCTGCTCTTCGAGCTGGACGACCTGTCGGGCGAGCAGCGCGCGCGCGGCGGCGAGCTCGCGGTCGACTTCCCAGCGGCGCGCGAGCGCGGTCGCGGTCTGCACGACCTCCGCGACCTCGAAGGGCTTGGCGATATAGAAGATCTTGTCGGCAGGGCCGGCGACCTTGCTGATCTCGATCGGCGAGAAGTCGGAGAAGCCGGTGACGATGACGAGATTGATGTCGGGATCGAGGGCGCGAATGCGCCGCGCAGTTTCGCGGCCGTCGATCCCCGGCGGCATGCGTACGTCGATGAAGGCGACGGCATAGGGCTCGCCCGCCGCCAGCGCGGCTTCGACTGCGGCGACCGCGTCGAGCCCTTGATGATGATAGGTCAGATCGAAATCGGGCGTGTCGTCCGCGACGGCGTCCGCCGCGTCCCCGAACAGCTCCGCCGCCATCGAACCCAGCGCGGCGGCACCGTCTACCTTCGCGAAGCTGCGCGCGTAGCTTTCGTGCATCGCCGGTTCGTCGTCGACGATCAGCAGCCGCTGGCGCAGGCTCTGCGGTGGCAAGGCAGTCATATCAGGCGCATCCCCTCGATCGATTGGCCAAGGAGGTAAGCGGACACGGTTAAAAGGCTGTAAACGCCTTGAGCCGGTTCTCCAGCGCCTGCGTGCCGAGCACGATCGCGCCGAGCGGCCCGGCGTTGCTGCCGAGCGCGGGCGGCACGATGAACGCATCCTCCGCGATCTCCGGCAGCGCGATATAGCCGGCCAGGCTCTTAACCATGGCGGCGCGGACGCGCGGGAAGAGATGATCGTTGCCCACCATGACGCCGCCGCCCATGACGATCCGTCGCGGCACGCCGGTCAGAATCAGCGTGTGGCAGAGCTGGCCCAGCACGTGCGCGACGGGCTCCCAGACGGGATCGTCGGCAGCGATATCCTCTCCCTTGCAGCCCGCGCGGGCGCCGATCGCAGGGCCGGCAGCGAGCCCTTCCAGACAGCTGCCGTGGAACGGACAGAGGCCGAGCCAGTCGTCGCCCTCGAGCCGCGCCGGCCGGATGTGGCCAAATTCGGAATGGGTCAGCCCATCGACGGGTTTGCCGCCGGCGATCAGGCCAACGCCGATGCCGGTGCCGACCGTGGCGTAGGCCACATCGCGCAAACCCTTCGCGGCGCCCCATTTCGCCTCCGCCAGCGCCGCCCCGACGACATCGGTGTGGAACCCGGTCGGAACGTCGTAACGGCGCGCCAGCCGGCCGGCGACGTCGGTACCCGCCCAATGGGGCTTGGGCGTCGACGTGATGTGACCATAATCGGCGGCGTCGCGATCGATGGAAACGGGGCCGAAGCTGGCGATGCCGAGCGCGTCGAACCGCCCCCATCCGTCGAGCACACGCTCCACCGCCGCCAGCGTCTCGTCGGGTCGCTCGGTCGGCAGCTGGACCCGATCCTCGATGGCATCGGGGCCGCGCGCCAGCAGGCAGACGATCTTGGTACCCCCGAGTTCGATCCCGGCAACCAATGGCGGTACGCTGACCATATCCCTGTCCCTGCTAGCGATTATGCCCGAGCGCTAGACGAGTATACCGGATTAGGCGAGCCCGTGTGCGAGCATCACATGGCAATCGCGCGCCATCATGGATCAATTCGGCCGTCCCTGCGCTGAGCCCGCGTCCAGTGCCACCGCCTCGACGGAGATGCC
>JAEWJQ010000398.1 GCA_023386515.1 Pseudomonadota bacterium
GTGGTGGTCATCGCCTATTTCTCGGCCCTGTGCGACCTGCGCTTCACCGCGGCGCAATTTGCGCTGATCTCCGCCGCGGCGAGCATTCTCGGCCGGATCGTCACGGGAACGACCGCCGGCGCGCTGATCGAGGCGATGGGCTACGTCGATTTCTACCTGCTGACGACGGTGCTCGCGATGCCGGGCGTGCTGCTGTTCTGGTGGATGAGCCGGTCGGGACTGGTCGACCGCTCGATCGGCAGCGCGGGGATCGACGGGCCCGGCGACGCGCGGGCGGGGGAGCCCGCCGCCTAGACGCAGATCGGGCGACCCTCGTCGGCGAAGCTGGCGGCGACCGCGGCGGCACTGGCGAGGACGCCGTCGACCCGCCGCATCGCGAGCAAATCGGCGAGCAGCAGGCGCGCGAGGTCGGATCCCGTCTCGACTCGCGCAACGATGGTGAGTAGCGCGCCTTCCGCGGCGGTCATGCGGGCGCAGCAGCATGGCGCGATCGCGATCGTGTCGGCGGCGGTCCCGGCCAAATCCGCCATCAGCGCGCGCAACAGCACCAACGGGCGCTGAAACGCCTCTCCGAAGGCGCTGAACAGCGCATGGGCGGCACGCGCATCGGCTAGACCATGGGCGCCCATCCGTCGGATCGCAAACAGCACCAGCCGCGCATTGGGGCAAGTGGGCAAAGTATGCGGCAGGGGATGGAGCGTGGTGCTGACGTCGGACATTCTGCGACTCCTCTGGACGAGACGCATCGTCAGCGATCAGCTATTGCAAGTCAATCGCAGTTATGGCGTTAGTCGGGCGCTTCGTCGTTCAGGTGCAACGCGATGCCGGCGAGGTAGAGCGACCCCGCGATCAGCACCACGGCATCGTCGCGGATATTGCCGAGCGCTTCGGGTAGATCGGCGGCCGTATCGGCGGGTACGCCCAGCATAGCCCCTAAAGCGGAAAGGCGTGCAGGTGGGTGACTGTCGTGCCCCGGCACCGGCACTGCGATCATGCGGGAAACAAGGGGCGCGAGCAGGCGCAACACGCCGTCGGCATCCTTGTTGGACAACAGGCCGGCGACCAGAACGACCTGACGGCCGCGCGCTATGCCGTGCAGTGCCCTGGCGACCGGCTGCGCCGCCGAAGGATTATGCGCGCCGTCGAGCCACAATTCGCTCGCGGGTGTCAGCAGGGCGCGTAGCGGACCGTCGCCGAGCCGCTGCATTCGTGCCGGCCATTGCGCCCAGTCGGCGGCGGCGCGCATCGCGGCTTCGGGCACGGTGACCGCGCCCTGGTGGCGCAACATCGCGATCGCCAAAGCGTAATTGCGGGTCTGATGCGGACCGACAAGACGCGGACGTGGCGCGACGAGCGCGAAGCCGGTGTCGCGATAGCGGATCGTCGTGCGCGCGCTCTCGCTCCACCATTGTCGATGCCGGGCGATCACCGGTGCGCCGACCGCCGCCGCCGCCGCCTCGACCCGCTCTCGGGCGGCGCGCGCATAGTTCATCGTCACCAGCGGCACGCCGGGCTTGGCGATCCCGGCTTTCTCCCCGGCGATCCCGGCAAGCTGGTTGCCGAGAAAGGCTTCGTGATCCAGGCCGAGCGCGGCGATGCCGGTCACGACCGGCGTGCGGATCGCATTGGTCGCGTCGAGCCGGCCGCCGAGCCCGACCTCAACGATCGTCGCCGCTGCAGGCGCGCGGGCGAAGGCGAGGAAGGCGGCGGCGGTGGTGACTTCGAAGAAGCTGGCGCCGATGCCCTCGGCATGATCGAGCACCTCGGCGAGCAGCCCGGCAAGCGTCGCGTCGTCGACCAGCCGGCCGCCGATCCGGATGCGCTCGTTGAAGCGGACCAGATGCGGGCTGGTGAAGACGTGGACGCGATGGCCCGCCGCCTCCATCGCCGCGCGCAGGAAGGCGCAGGTCGAACCCTTGCCGTTGGTGCCGGCGACGTGGAAGACCGGCGGCATCGCATCCTGCGGATCGCCGAGCCGGGCGAGCAGGCGGGTGATCCTTTCGAGCCCGAGCACGTCCGCGCCGGGCGACAGCGCCGCCAGCCGGTCGAGCTGCGCCTGGACGGCGGGATCGGAAGACATTGCGTGATCGGGCATCGCCATCCCCCTCGCGCCGGCGGGTCTGGCGTTACGCCGCCCGGGCGGTCGGGCGCAAATAGCCGATCACGGTCGCCAGCCGCTCGCGCAGGTCGCGGCGATGCACGACCATATCAAGCATGCCGTGGTCGAGCAGATATTCGGCGCGCTGGAAGCCTTCGGGCAGCTTCTCGCGGATCGTGCTCTCGATGACGCGGGCGCCAGCAAAGCCGATCAGCGCATTCGGCTCGGCGATCTGGACATCGCCCAGCATCGCATAGCTGGCGGTGACGCCGCCGGTGGTCGGGTCGGTCAGCACGACGATATAGGGCAGGCCCGCGTCGTGCAGCATCTGGATCGCGACGGTGCTGCGCGGCATCTGCATCAGGCTGAGGATGCCTTCCTGCATGCGCGCGCCGCCGGCGGCGGTGAAGATCAGATAGGGCGCCTGATCGGCGATCGCCGCCTCGACCCCGCGGACGAAGGCTTCGCCGACCGCCAGGCCCATCGAACCGCCCATGAAGGCGAAGTCCTGCACGCCCATCACCACGCGATGGCCATGGATCGTGCCGCGCGCGTTGATCAGTGCGTCCTGTTCCTGCGCACTTGTCCGCGCCGCCTTAAGCCGGTCGCTGTAGCGCTTGGAATCGCGGAACTTCAGCGGATCCTCGGGCACCTTGGGCGGAGCGATCTCGGCGCAGCTGCCCTCGTCGAGGATCTGCGCAAAACGCTGCTTGGGGCCGATGCGCTCGTGATGGTCGCACTTCGGGCAGACATAGAGATTCTCCTCCAGTTCCTTGGAGAAGACCATCTGGCCGCAACCCTTGCACTTGTGCCAGAGATTCTCTTCCGACGTCTCGCGCGTGGTGACGCGGGACAAAGCGTTGCGGACGCTGGTGATCCAGCTCATGCCATGACCTTTCGGGCGGTCGCGAGGGCGGCCGCGAGGGATTGGATATAGGGGGTGACCGCCGCCGGCGCATCCTTGCCATGCTGTGCGACGATCTCGACGATCGCAGAGCCGACGAC
>JAEWJQ010000002.1 GCA_023386515.1 Pseudomonadota bacterium
TCCGTGCACCTGCTCCGCCGCGAGGTAGCTCAGGAAGGCGGCGAGGAACGAGGTGACGATTTCGAGGAACCGGTCCTTCAGATGGCGCATCAGCCAGTTGGTCACCATCCCGAACGCCGCGCCGATCGCCACGCCGGACAGCGCCGGGACGACGATCGCGCCGAACAGGCCCTTGGCGGGAACGGTACCGGCGATCGTCGCGGCGACGCCGACCCGATACAGGACCAGCGCCGAGGCGTCGTTGATCAGACTCTCGCCTTCCAGCACCGCGAGGATTCGCTTGGGCAGGCGGAAGCGCTTGAGCACCGAAGCGGCGGCGACAGCATCGGGCGGGGCGACGATCGCACCCAACGTGATCGCCGCCGCCCAGCTCAGCTCGGGCAGCAACTGCCGCGCCGCTACCGCCACGACCCCGGCGGTGAACAGCACCGCGCCGAAAGCGAGCAGGACGATGAACAGGATGTTCTCGCGAAAGGCGTTCCAGTCGGTGCGTAATGCGCTCGCCTGCAGCAGCGGCGGCAGGAACAGCGCGAGCGCGAAGGTCGGCTCCAGTTCGACGGTCGGCAGGCCGGGCAAAAAGGCGAGAACCATGCCCCCCAGCACGAGCAGCACCGCCGAGGGCAGTTGCAGGCGATTGGCGAGCAGGGTGAGGGCAAGCGATGCCGCCACCAGCAGCAGGACCAGTTCAAGCGTCTGCAATCGCCACCACGTCCTCTCCCGCTTCGGCATGGAAGACGCAGCAGAAACGATTTCGTTCATTTCACTCGCTTACCGTCCACTCCTCGTCCGGCATCGGTAAAGGACAGTGATGCTGCAACACTGTCTCGCCGACCCTCGAAATCGATAGGTATCAGCGCAAGTTGATAAACGTTAGGTCAACATCAATGCTATTTGTTACGCGCGTTTGCTTTGCGATGAGTGAAGAACAGCCGTTTGTATGGTGAATTACCAGATGCCGTAGTGCATCGATACTAGGATACAATGACCGTCGTTACGGTTGATCCCCGACATTCAGGGGAAAGACCATGATGAGGGCTAGATATCTCGTTGCGTCGCTGCTGGCGGCCTGTGCCGTGTCGGGCTGCGTCAATCCGTCGGCACGGATCGCGTCGTCGCTGGAGGGCTACGGCTTCCAGCCGGCGCAATCGCAGTGCGTCGGCGATCGGCTGGAGGCGAATCTGTCGATCGGCCAGCTGCAGCAGCTTGGCCGCGCCGCCCGCGCCGCCCGCAAGCGCGACACCACGCCGGGCCGCCTGACCGCTAGCGATTTCGTCCGTGTCGCCGGACAGGTGAAGGATCCCAAGGTGGCGGTCGAGGTCGCCCGCGCCGCCGCCGGCTGCGGCATCCTGACCGACATTCCCGCCGCGCTCTGACCCCCGGGCTTTCCCGATCCTGCGTAAAGGACCCGTATCTTCATGAATGACGTGACTTATGCCGGCGACACCGTGGTGTCGAACGGCCGCGAATTCGGCACGCAATTGCTCGTCTTCGCCGAACAATGGCTGCCGCGCATCCTCGCCGCCCTGATCATCCTGCTGATCGGCTGGGCCGTGGCGCGCGGCGCGAAATGGGCGGTTGCCAAGCTGGTCAATCGCACGCCGCTCGCCCGCCACGCGAACGAGCCGGGCCTCGACGTGCGACATCCCTCCAGCATCGGCGCCCAGGTCGGCGATGCCGCTTATTGGGTCGTGCTGCTGATCGCGCTGTTCCTCGCCACCCAGCCGCTCGGCCTGACCGGTGCGACCGGTCCGCTCGCCGACATGCTCCGCGGCTTCGGCCAGGCGGTGCCGCACATCATCGGCGCCAGCCTGATCTTCTTTCTCGGCTATGTGCTCGCCAAGGTGGCGCGCAAGGCGGTCGAGGCGGTGGTGTCGGTCAGCCACGTCGAACGCTTCTCGGCGCGTCTGGGCGATTCCGCGCCCGCCGATCCGACGATGCTGTCGCGCACGCTCGGCGCGATCGTCTTCGCGCTGATCATCATTCCGGTGGCGATCGCGGCGCTCGACACGCTCAACATCGGTGCGATCTCGCAGCCGGCGACCGCGATGCTGCGCATCATCCTCGACGCCATTCCGCACGTCATCGCTGCGGCGCTGATCCTCGCGGTCGCCTATGCGATCGGCCGCTTCGCCTCGCGGTTGCTGGTCCAGTTCCTCGGCACCACCGGCTTCGACCGCGCCGTCATGTCGACCGGCATCTGGAACCAGTCGGGCGAGGCGGCGCGCTACCGTCCGTCGGCGCTGGTCGGCAACGGCGTGATGGTCGCGGTGCTGATCTTCGGCCTGATGGAAGCCTTCCGCCAGCTGCAGTTCACCTATGGCTCGCAGATCATGGCCGAGGTGTTGACGCTGTTCGGCCAGGTCGTGTTCGGCTCGGTGATCATCTTTGCCGCGGTGGTCATCGCCCGGCTGATCGGCCGCGCGATCGAGCGCAGCGCCGACGACGGCACGCGCATCGCCGCCCCGGTGGTCCGCGTCGCGATCATCATCCTCGGCACGGCGATCGGCCTGCGCTTCATGGGTCTCGCCAACGACATCATCAACATGGCGTTCGGCCTGCTGCTCGGCGCGCTGGCGGTGGCGTTCGCGCTCGCCTTCGGCCTGGGTGGCCGCGAACCGGCGAAGCGGGCGGTGGCTCGGCTGCTCGCCGGTCGCCACGACGATGCCGCACCGCGCAACCAAACGCCCGATACGCGCTTTACGGCAGAGTCCGACACTTCCCTGTCCACGCCCTATCGTGATGGAGACGCACAATGAACCTCGACAGCATCGCAGGCCAGGCCACCGACCTTGGCGGCAAGATCAAGGAGGGCCTGGGGTCCGCCACCGGTGACACCACGCTGAAGGCGGAAGGCAAGGCCGACCAGGCGACCGGCACCGCCCGCCAGGCCTATGGCGACGCCAAGGACATGGTCGAGGGGACGATCCGCCCCGTCGTCGACTATACTCGCCAGTTCATCCACGAACGGCCGTTCACCGCCGCGGCGCTCG
>JAEWJQ010000165.1 GCA_023386515.1 Pseudomonadota bacterium
GCGCGGGCATGGCGGACAGCGCCACCGCGCGTCAGCTGGAGGTGCTGGCGCAGGTGTTCAGCGACCGCCTGTTCGAGAAGATGCGTCAGGCCGCCGGCGCCAGCTACAGCCCCGGCGTCGCCAGCACCTGGCCGAAGGGGCTGCCGGGCGGCGGCCGGCTGATGGCGATGAGCCAGGTCGCGCTCAGCAACGTGCCGCTGTTCTTCCGCCTGGCGCGCGAGATCGCCGCCGATCTTGCCGCCCATCCGGTCAGCGACGACGAGCTCGCCCGCGTCAAGGGACCGCTGCAGCAGCTCTACCAGCGGGCGGCGACCAGCAGCCTGTTCTGGCTGCGCGAACTGTCGGGCGGCACCACCGACCCGACCCGCTTCGAGGCGACCCGTCGCATCGGCCGCGACTTCGGCGCCGTCACCCCGGCCTCGCTGCAGCAGACTGCGGTCAAATATCTGGTGCCGGACAAGGACTGGACGATGGCAGTGCTGCCGCGGAAGAAGCCGGCGAAATGACGCAGGCGGAGGGGGGTCGGACGGCGCCCCCTCCCGCCCCCCGGTAAAAAGGCCGTCGCCCGGTCTTTTTGCGAGTCGGTAGCGCTTTTCGCAACAAGCGCTTCGCATTACATATGGCGCATGCCTCGCAAGATCGATCTCGAAGCCCTCTGCGCCCAGAAGGGCCTGCGCATCACCGAACAGCGCCGCGTCATCGCGCGCGTCCTCTCGGAGGCGGAGGACCATCCCGACGTCGAGAAGGTCTATGAGCGCGCCTCCGCGATCGACCCCGGCATCTCGATCGCCACCGTCTATCGCACCGTCCGCCTGTTCGAAGAGGCGGGCATCCTCGACCGCCACGATTTCGGCGACGGCCGCGCCCGCTACGAACCGTCGCCGGAAGCGCATCACGACCATCTGATCGACGTCGAGACCGGCCGCGTCATCGAGTTCGTCGATCCGGAGGTCGAGCAATTGCAGAAGGCGATCGCCGAACGGCTCGGCTTCCGCCTCGTCGACCACCGCATGGAATTGTACGGCGTCAGCCTCGACCGCAAGAACTGACGCGGGTGAGCGGGGCGGCCAGACCTGCCGGCGGCCCGCCCCGCCCCGTCCGTTCCGCCCCGTCCGCCCCGCCACGGCCTGACCCCATGGCCGCCACGCTGCGTCTCGTCCTGCGCCTCGTCGCCCTGGTCGCAGCGTTGCTGCTGGCACTGGTGCTGCACGGCCTGTGGCGGCTGGTGCGCCGGCCCTCGCCCTGGCCGCGCCGGTTCCTCGGCCGCGTCGCCAGCATCGTCGGTGCCCGTGTCCGCGTCCTCGGCCAGCCGCTGCGCTCCGACGCCGTGCTGCTCGCCAACCATCTCAGCTGGATCGACATCCTCGCCATCGCAGGCGCCACCGGCAGCGCCTTCGTCGCCAAGGGCGAGTTGGCGCGCGTGCCGCTGATCGGCTGGCTGTGCACGCTCAACCACACGATCTTCGTGTCGCGCGAGGATCGGCTGGGCGTCACGGCGCAGATCGCACGGCTGCGCGCGGACCTCACCCATGGCTGGCCGGTGACGATCTTTCCGGAAGGCACGACTGGCGACGGCAGCACGGTCCTGCCATTCAAGGCATCGCTGCTTGCCGCGCTCGACCCGCCGCCGCCCGGCATCCACGTCCAGCCGATCCGCGTCGGCTATGACGCCCCCGACCTCGCTTGGGTCGGCGACGAGCCCGGCCAGGCGCACGCGCTGCGCGTCCTGCGTCGCCGCGGCACCTTTACCGTCACGCTCACCTGCCTTCCCGCCTTCGACCCGGCGGCCTGCGCCGGCCGCAAGGCGATCGCCGCACAGGCCTGGCGTCAAGTCGCCGGCGAGGCGCAAGGCTGATCGAACCGTCGTTCCGACCGCCATCGACCAGTCGCAACGGAAGCGACACGGAGACACCGACAGCAGCCGTTTCCCTGGCACCGACCGGCGGCAGCACTGTAGCGGCCGTAGCATCGCAAATAGTAATCACCGGAGTGATCCCGCTTCTCGTCTGCGGGTAATGTCCTGCTCGCATGGCATGCAAGGAGCGTCTGACGTGCTCTCACGCCCAATCCTGGACGTGGGTGGCCAGGATGCTGGCCAACGCAACCGCTCGTTCTCTTGAATCGGTGAGTCGTAACGACAGCCTGTACAAGGTGCCCCCGCCTCATCGGCACACAGATGAGCGGCAACCACGAAAGGTTCGGCGGAAGCTATCGCACGGCCAAAGTCGGCAAGGGTCGCGTAGTTGCTAACCCGCCGAAAGTGCGCCATCCTTTTGTCGACACCATCTAGAAACGAGTGACGCCGCCTCGCAGCTCAAGAATATATGGCCGACTTATGGTGGATTTGGGGGAATTGGCTTATGATCAGTATTGCATTTCTCGTCGCGGCAGCAACGCTTGAGCAGGTCGCCCCCGTTCCTGCACAGACCCCTGCTCAGCCTGTGTCAAACGATATCGTGGTCACCGCACTGCGTGATATCGACGACAAGGACTCTGCGGTAACGACGTAGACCTTGGGAAGCGCGCGCACTGGCTCTGCCGTGCGCAGCCGAGCAGCCTTTGGACAAGCTCAGGTCTGGGCTAAGTGCGCGGCGGACCCAGCGGACCCGAAGCGCAGAGAATATCTACGTCAGATCTTCGGCACCCGGGTGAACAGCACCAAACAAGCCTTCGCATTTCAGCGCCTTGCCCAGCTCACTGTTGGATGCGCACCTAATCCCCAAGAGGCGCTTAAAGGAATTATAACAGGAAGTCCATATTATGATCGAGGCGCTTTAATTGTCGAGTCGTTAAAGTACATTACGCCACGCCCGACACTTTCTCGTAAAC
>JAEWJQ010000198.1 GCA_023386515.1 Pseudomonadota bacterium
GAGCCGGCGCGCCGCGACCGGTACCAGCGCCTCCGCGCCGCGCCCGACCGCGCGGGTCAGCGCCGGATGGTCGACGTCGAGCCCCCCGGTCAGTGCGCCGAAGGCCGGCAGGACGATCTTCGCCGGCGTCGCGACGAAACAGCGGCGGGCGATCTGCTTGCCGCGCACGCGCAGCCGCAGCTTGGGATGGAAATGCCCCGACAGTTCGGGTCGCGGTTCGTCCGGATCGGCTTCGTGGCGCAGCATCAGCCCGTCGACCAACGCCTCGGCGACCGCATCGCCGCCGCAACGATCGGTGATGACCGGATCGTGGTTGCCGGTGATCCATGTCCAGGCAAGCCGGCCGGTCAGCGCGCGCAGCGCTGCCTGTGCCGCCTCCGGCAGCCGCTCGCACCCGCCGACATCGTGGAAGCTGTCGCCCAGGCACCACAATTCCGCCGCCCCGGTCACCTCGACCAGGCGCGTCAGTTCTGTGAGCGTGGCGATCGAATCGTAGGGCGGCAGCATCTGACCGCGGCCGGCGAACCAGCTGGCCTTCTCGAGGTGCAGATCGGCGACCAGCAGTGCCCGCCGCGCCGGCCACCAGAGCGCGCCGTCGGCCAGTGCCGCCAGGTCGTGACCGCCGAACGAAAAGGGAACCATCGCCGCGCCATGCCGAGGAAAGGCACGGTGATCAAGCATTTGTACCGGGCCCACGCGACCAGCCGGTGGCGGGTGACGGCCAGTTCCCCCGCAAGCCCGCCATGAATGCGGCTTCCGTTGACGGTGTTGCCGTGACGCGACGTCACAAGCGCGGCGGGGCCGCGACTGCCGTCCGCCGACCGACGGCGTCCCGCGATGGAACCGACGGCCCGAATAGCGCTTGCGCTGTCATGGATTAAGCGTAAAGCGCGCCGTCCTTCGTCAGGGGCGCTTCACAGGGGCCGTCGCGCGTCATGTCGACCACCGAAAGTTCGTCCGCATCCGCGTCCGCCCATGGCGGCGCGCATCCCGCCTTGCCCGGCCTGGTGCTGGGCGCGATCGGCGTCGTGTTCGGCGATATTGGCACTAGCCCGCTCTATGCGTTTCGCGAGGCGCTCGGCCAGTCGGCGGCGGACGGCATCGACCCGTCCGAGATCCTGGGCGTGCTCAGCCTCGCGCTATGGACGCTGACGCTGATCGTCACCGTCAAATACGTGCTGTTCCTGATGCGCGCCGACAATCACGGCGAAGGCGGCGTGCTGGCGCTCGCCGCACTGGCGCGCAAAGCCGTGGGCGTGCGCGCGCGCCTGGCGATCGTGCTCGGCGCGATCGGCGCCTCGCTCTTCTACGGCGACGCGATCATCACCCCGTCGCTATCGGTGCTATCGGCGATGGAGGGGCTGCACACCATTCCCAGCGCCGCGAAATTCTTCGACGAAGGCACGATCCGCGCGCTGACCATCGTGATCCTGATCGCGCTGTTCTTCATCCAGTCGCGCGGCACGGCGATGGTGGCGACGCTGTTCGGCCCGATCTGCGTCGTCTGGTTCGTCGTCATCGGAGGGCTGGGCATCTGGCACATCGCCGACGAACCCTCGATCTTCCGCGTGCTCTGGCCGAGCTACGGCATCCACTTCCTCGCGACGCACGGCACGGTCGGGCTGTTCGTGCTCGGCGCCGTGTTCCTGACCGTGACGGGCGCGGAGGCGCTGACCGCGGACATGGGGCATTTCGGCAAGCGGCCGATCCGCCTCGCCTGGCTGTTCCTCGTCTTCCCGGCGCTGATGCTCAACTATCTCGGGCAAGGCGCGTTCGCCCTGGCCCGGCTGGAGGCGGCGCAGGCGGCGGGGACCGAATTCAAGAACCAGGACTGGTTCTACCTGATGGCGCCGGAAAGCGTGCGCGGGCCGCTGGTCGTGCTCGCCGGCCTGGCCACGGTGATCGCCAGCCAGGCGGTGATCACCGGCGCCTTCTCGCTGACCCAGCAGGCGGTGCAGCTCGGCCTGTTGCCGCGGATGCGGCTGCGCCAGACGTCGGCGAGCTTCGCCGGCCAGATCTACCTGCCGGCGATCAACTGGATGCTGCTGGCCGGCGTGCTGGTGCTGATCATCCAGTTCAAGACCTCGTCGGCGATGGCCGCCGCTTATGGCATCGCGGTGACCGGTACGATGGTGGTGACGACGCTGCTCGGCTATCTGGTCGCGCGCCACGTCTGGGGCTGGCGGCGCCCGATCGCGGCGGCGGCGATCCTGCCCTTCCTGATGCTCGACAGCGTATTTTTCGGCGCCAACATCCTGCGGGTGATCGAAGGCGGATGGGTGCCGCTGGTGATCGCCGCAGCGATCGGCTTCCTGATCTACACCTGGGTGCGCGGCAAGACGATCGTGCGCGCGTTCGAGGCGCGGCAGAGCATCCCGCTCGCCGACCTCGCCGCCGCGCTCGCCAAGCGGCCGCCCGAACGGGTGCCGGGCACCGCCGTCTTCCTGACCGGCAATCCGGAAGCCGCACCGGGGGCGCTGCTGCACAATCTGAAGCACAACAAGGTGCTGCACGAGCGCAATCTGGTGGTCAGCATTCGCACCGCCGACCGGCCGGTGATCGATGCCGACAAGCGCGCCAAGACCGAGCGGCTCGACGACAATTTCGAAACGGTGGTGCTGACCTACGGCTTCATGGAAAGCCCCGATGTGCCAGCCGACCTGGGGGTCGGCGCGCGCACCGAGGTGCAGGGGCTGGACGCGATGAAGACGAGTTTCTTCATCGGTCGCAACACGCTGAAGCCGGAGGCGGAACAGGGCATGCCGCTATGGCAGGACCGGGTGTTCATGTTCCTGCAGCGCAACGCCAGCGACCCGACCGAATTTCTCCGCATCCCGCCGGGCAAGGTGCTGGAACTGGGCGAGCAGGTCACGGTGTAGGATCCTCCCCGCTGGCGGGGAGGATCGTCAGCCGGCGTAGGCCTTCACCAGATCGTACAGATAGTCGCGCCCTTCGTCGAGCGACCTGACGCCGATCCGCTCGTTGAGGCCGTGGATGCCGCCGCCGTCCTTTTCGACGAACAGGCCGGGCATGCCGTAGACGGGGATGCCGATCGCTTCGAAAAAGATGCCGTCGGTGGCGCCGGTCGACATCAGCGGCACCACGGGTGTGCCGGGAAAGTATTGCGCCGCAACGCGGGTCGCCGGACCGACGATCTTCGGGTCGAGCGTCGGCGGGATGGCGGTCGGGCGGATCGGCTGGTTGGCCGTGACCTTGACCTTCGCACCGGCCAGCCGCTGCAGCGTGGCGAGCGTGCCGTCGACCGTCTCACCGGGAAAGATGCGGCAGTTGATGTTGGCGGTGGCGCGCTGCGGCAGCGCATTTTCGGCATGGCCGGCGTTGAGCAGCGTCGCGACGCAGGTGGTGCGCAGCGTCGAATGGAAGGCCTTGTCGCGGCTGACGATCGCGTCGGCGGCCCGGTCGTTCGGATCGGCGAGCAGGCGGGTGATCGCCTGCGCCTTCTCGCCGCCCGCCTGTTTGGCGGTGGCGGCGAAATAGGCACGCGTCGTTTCGGTGAAGCGGATCGGGAATTCATAGTCCTGCACCGCCTTCACCGCGTCGACCAATTGGTAGATCGCATTGTCGGGCACCGGCTGCGAGCTGTGCCCGCCGGCATTGGTGGCGAGGAAGGTGTAATTCTGCGCTGCCTTCTCTCCGACCTGAACGGCGAGCAGCTCGCGCTTGCCGTCCGCGGTCAGCCGCCCGCCGCCGCCCTCGTTGAGCGCGAACTCCGCGGCGATCAGGTCCGGCCTGTTGGCGGCGAGCCAGTGCGCGCCGTTGAAGGCATAGGTGGTCTCCTCGCCGCAGGTCAGCGCGAGCTTGATCGTGCGCTGCGGCGGCGGACCGGCGCGTTTCAGGCGCATCATTGTGTCCGCCCAGATCGCGCTCATCGCCTTGTCGTCGACGGTGCCGCGGCCGTAATAATAGCCGCCTTCCTCCGTCAGCGTGAACGGATCGCGCACCCAATCCTCGCGCTTGGCGGCAACGACGTCGAGATGACCGAGCAGCAGCATCGGCTTGGCCTTGGCGTCGGAGCCCTTGAGGATCGCGACAAGGCCACCGTCCTGCGGATGGTCGGGCGTGGAAAAGAGCGTGACGTCGCCGGCGGCGAAGCCCGCGGCCTTCAACCGTTCGGCGATCTGCGCCGATGCTTGGGTGCAGCTGCCGACGCCGACCACGGTGTTGGTTTCGACGAGCTGCTTGTAGAGGTCGAAGAAGGCGCGCTGGTCGGGGCGCTGCTGCGCGGACGCGACGGTGGCGGTGAGGAGGGCGATCGCCGCAGTGGCGAGGCCGGTCATCGTGCGCGTCATATGTCCCCCTGATCGATACGGAGGAATAGAGCGCCATTGCGGGCAAAGCGCAACGGGCTCCCCTCCCGCCGCGCGGGTGGGGAAGGACGGTTACTCTGCCGCGACCAGTTCCACCGTGTCGTCGAGCGGATGGGTCTGACGCGACAGCATCTCCTTCGGCACCACCTGCCAGAACCGGCCGAGCGCCTGGTCCCAGTCGGCGAGCAGGCCCTTCGACCAGCGGCTGTCCGTCACCGCGGCGTGGCGCTCGACGAGGTCGCGCAGCACGCCCTCCCAATGCGCCGAGGCGATCCGCTGCCAGACGATGTTCTCCGGATTGGCGCGGCGTTCGAAGGCGTCGTCGACATCGTAGACGAAGGCCATCCCGCCGGTCATGCCCGCACCGAAATTGGCACCGGTGCGGCCAAGCACGACGGCGATGCCGCCGGTCATATATTCGCAGCCGTTGGCGCCACAGCCTTCGACCACCACGGTCGCGCCCGAATTGCGCACCGCGAACCGCTCGCCCGCCTGCCCAGCGGCGAGCAGAGTGCCCGAGGTCGCGCCGTAGAGGACGGTGTTGCCGACGATCGTGTTGTCCTGGCTGGCGAGCGGCGACGACACCGCCGGCCGCACGATGATCGTGCCACCCGAAAGGCCCTTGCCGACATAATCATTGGCGTCGCCGAACACTTCGAGGGTGATGCCCTTGCACAGGAAGGCGCCGAGCGACTGCCCGGCGCTGCCGCGCAGCCGGACGGTGACATGGCCATCGGCGAGCTTGGCCATGCCGAAGCGGCGGGTGATCTCGCTCGACAGGCGGGTGCCGACCGCGCGATGCGTGTTGCGCACCGAATAGGTCAGCTGCATCTTCTCGCCGCGCGCGAAGACCGGGGCGGCATCCTTGATGATCTGCGCGTCGAGGCTATCGGGCACGTCGTTGCGGAAGGTCGACAGGCTGAAGCGTCGCTCCGCGTCGGTCGCATCGACCTTCGCAAGGATCGGGTTGAGGTCGAGGTCGTCGAGATGCTCGGCACCGCGGCTCACCTGGCGCAGCAATTCGGTGCGTCCGATCACCTCGTCGAGGCTGCGGCAGCCGAGCCGGGCGAGGATGTCGCGCACCTCCTCGGCGATGAAGGTCATCAGGTTGATGACCTTTTCGGGCGTGCCGGTGAATTTCGCGCGCAACCGCTCGTCCTGCACGCAGACGCCGACCGGGCAGGTGTTGGAGTGGCACTGGCGGACCATGATACAGCCCATGGCGACCAGGCTGAGCGTGCCGATGCCGAATTCCTCCGCGCCGAGGATCGCGGCGACGACGATGTCGCGTCCGGTCTTCAGCCCACCATCGGCGCGTAGCCGGACCCGGCCGCGCAGGCCGTTGAGGGTGAGCACCTGATTGACCTCCGACAGGCCCATTTCCCACGGCGCGCCGGCATATTTGATGCTCGTCTGCGGCGAAGCGCCGGTGCCGCCGACATGGCCGGAGACGAGGATGACGTCGGCATGCGCCTTGGCGACGCCCGCCGCGACGGTGCCGATGCCCGCCGAGCTGACCAACTTGACGCAGACGCGCGCGCGCGGGTTGATCTGCTTCAGGTCGTAGATCAGCTGCGCCAGATCCTCGATCGAATAGATGTCGTGATGCGGCGGCGGGCTGATCAGCGTCACGCCCGGGGTTGCGTGGCGCAACTTGGCGATGAATTCGGTGACCTTGAATCCAGGCAACTGGCCGCCCTCGCCGGGCTGGGCGCCCTGCGCGACCTTGATCTCGATCTCTTCGCAGGCGTTGAGATATTCCGCCGTGACGCCGAAGCGGCCGGACGCCACCTGCTTGATCGTCGAATTGGCGTTGTCGCCGTTTTCGTAGGGCGTGTAGCGCGTCTTGTCCTCGCCACCCTCGCCCGACACCGCCTTGGCGCCGATCCGGTTCATCGCGATCGCCAGCGTCTCGTGCGCCTCCGGGCTGAGCGCGCCGAGCGACATGCCCGGCGTGACGAACCGCTTGCGGATTTCGGTGATCGCCTCGACCTGGTCGACCGGCACGCCCTCGGCCGGGAAATTGAATTGCAACAGATCGCGCAGATAGACCGGCGGCAGGTCGGCGACGCCGCGGCTGAACTGCATGTAGCTGGTGTAGCTGTCGGTCGCGACCGCGGTTTGCAGCAGGTGCATCAGCTGGGCGGAATAGGCGTGGGTCTCGCCGGTATGGCGCTGGCGGTAGAAGCCGCCGATCGGCAATGTGGCGACGCCCTCGTCCCACGCTTGCTCGTGCCGGACCATCGCGCTGTGGTGGAGCGAGGCATAGCCTTCGCCGGAAATCTTCGCCGGCATGCCCGGGAACAGGTCGTTGACCAGCGCGCGCGACAGGCCGACCGCTTCGAAATTATAGCCGCCGCGATAGGAGGAGATCACCGCGATCCCCATCTTGCTCATGATCTTGAGCAATCCTTCCTCGATCGCGACGCGATGGCGCGCGAGGCAAGCGTCGAGGCTGAGGTCGCCGAACAGGCCGCGTGACTGGCGATCGACAATTGCCGCCTCGGCCAGATAGGCGTTCACCGTGGTCGCGCCGACGCCGATCAGCACCGCATAATAATGCGTGTCGAGGCATTCCGCCGACCGCACGTTGATCGAGGCGTAGGAGCGCAGGCCCTTGCGGACGAGGTGCGTATGCACCGCGGCGACGGCGAGCACGCCGGCGATCGCCACGCGATCTTCGGAGACATGCTCGTCGGTCAGGAACAGCTCGCTCTTGCCCTGGCGTACCGCCTGCTCCGCCTCGTTGCGGATGCGCTGGATCGCGGCGCGCAATTTCTCCGGACCGCCATCGGCGTCGAAGGTGCAGTCGATCTCGCTCGCGCTGCTGCCGAAATGTGTACGCAGGCGCGCCCAGTCCTGCCCCGTCAGCACCGGCGAATCGAGCACCAGCACACGCTCGCGCCGGTCCTCGGTATCGAGGATGTTGGCGAGATTGCCGAACCGGGTCTTGAGCGACATGACATAGCGTTCGCGCAGGCTGTCGATCGGCGGGTTGGTCACCTGGCTGAAATTCTGGCGGAAGAACTGGCTGATCAGCCGCGGCTTGTCGCTGATCACCGCGAGCGGCGTGTCGTCGCCCATCGACCCGACGGCTTCCTTCGCGCCATCGACCATCGGCGACAGGATCAGCTCCATGTCCTCCAGCGTCTGGCCGGCGGCGACCTGGCGCCGGGTCAGCTCGGCGCGATCGAAGCGCACGGTGGCGTCCGGCCCCTCGGGCAGGTCGCGCATCGCGTGGAATTCGCCGATCATCGCGGCATAGTCATGCTCGCCGGCGATCCGGTCCTTGACCTCGCGATCGTTGAACACGCGGCCCTCGTCGAGGTCGACGGCGATCATCTGGCCCGGCCCGAGCCGGCCCTTGGCGACGATCGTCGATTCGGGCACCACCACCATGCCGCTTTCCGAGCCGACGATGAGCAGCCCGTCGGCGGTCTGGGTGTAGCGCAGCGGGCGCAGCGCATTGCGGTCGACGCCGCCGACCGCCCAGCGCCCGTCGGTCATCGCCAGCGCCGCCGGCCCGTCCCACGGCTCCATCACCGAGGCGAGATACTGATACATGGCGGCATGGTCCGCAGGCGTGTCGAGATCCTTCTGCCACGCTTCCGGCACCAGCATGATCTTGGCGGTCGGCGCGTCGCGGCCCGACCGACAGATCGTCTCGAACACCGCGTCGAGCGCGGCGGTGTCGCTGGCGCCGGCCGGGATCACGGGCTTGATGTCCTCCGAATTGTCGCCGAACGCCGTCGCCGCCATCCGGATCTCGTGGCTGAGCATCCAGTTCTTGTTGCCGCGGATCGTGTTGATCTCGCCGTTGTGCGCGAGGCAGCGGAACGGCTGCGCCAGCCACCATTGCGGGAAGGTGTTGGTGGAATAACGCTGGTGGAAGATCGCGACGCGGCTTTCGAACCTTTGGTCTTGCAGGTCTGGGTAGAAGACCGACAGGCTTTCGGCGAGGAACAGGCCCTTGTAGACGATCGACCGGCAGCTCAGCGAGCAGATGTAGAAGCCCTGGATCTGCGCGGCGATGACCCGCTTCTCGATGCGGCGGCGGATCAGATAGAGGTTCTTCTCGAACTCGGCGGCGCTGACCTCGTCCGGCATGGGCCCCGCGATCATGATCTGCTCGATCTCCGGCCGGGTCGCCTGCGCCTTCATGCCGATGACGGAGACGTCGACGGGCACCTGCCGCCAGCCGTAGATGGTGTAACCCGCCTCGATGATCACGCTTTCGACGATCGTCCGGCAGCTTTCCTGCGCGCCGAGGTCGGTGCGGGGCAGGAAGATCATGCCGACCGCGAGCCGGTTGGGCAGCACCTTGTGACCGGACGCCACGACGGCATCGTCGAAGAAGCGGTGCGGCAGGTCGATGTGCAGGCCGGCACCGTCGCCCGTCTTGCCGTCGGCATCGACCGCGCCGCGGTGCCACACCGCCTTCAGCGCGTCGATCGCCGACTGGACGACGC
>JAEWJQ010000258.1 GCA_023386515.1 Pseudomonadota bacterium
CGACGAGTGCGGCGAGGATCGCCGGCGTCGCCGCGGGGGCGGGATCGCCTGCGGTGACGAAGGTGACCAGCGCGGGGCGCCCCTTCGCGAACGCCGCGGCAAGGCGGGTGCTCATATCGCTACTCCCAGCGCGCTCGCGACGGTGAAGATGTCCTTGTCGCCGCGGCCGCACAGGTTGGCGAGGATGATCTGGTCGGCGCGCATGGTCCGCGCGCGGCGGGCGACGGCGGCGATGGCGTGGCTCGGCTCCAGCGCGGGGATGATGCCCTCGGTCCGGCAGAGAAGCTGGAAGGCGTCGAGCGCCTCGGCGTCGGTCGCGCTGTCATATTCGACGCGGCCGATATCGCGCAGCCACGCATGCTCCGGGCCGATGCCGGGATAGTCGAGACCGGCGGAGATCGAATGACCCTCCGCGATCTGACCATCCTTGTCCTGCAGCAGATAGGTCTTGTTGCCGTGCAGCACGCCCGGGAAACCGCCTGCTAGGCTGGCGGCATGTTCGCTGCCGCCGAGGCCGTGGCCCGCCGCCTCGACGCCGAGCATCGCTACCTCGGCATCGTCGAGGAAGGGGTGGAACAGGCCGATCGCATTCGATCCGCCGCCGATCGCCGCGACCAGCAGGTCGGGCAGGCGGCCGGTGCGCGCCAGCATCTGTTCGCGCGCCTCGCGGCCGATGATGCTCTGGAAATCGCGGACCAGCTCCGGATAGGGATGTGGCCCGGCGGCGGTGCCGATGATGTAGAAGGTGTCGTGGACGTTGGCGACCCAGTCGCGCAGCCCCTCGTTCATCGCGTCCGACAGCGTCGCCGCACCGCTGGTCACCGGGCGGACCTCGGCGCCGAGCAGCTTCATGCGGATGACGTTGGGCTGCTGCCGCTCGACGTCCTTGGCGCCCATGTAGATGACGCAGGGCAGGCCAAACCGCGCGCAGACCGCGGCCGTGGCGACGCCGTGCAGGCCCGCTCCCGTCTCGGCGATGATCCGGGTCTTGCCCATGCGGATGGCGAGCAGGATCTGGCCGATGCAATTGTTGATCTTGTGCGCGCCGGTGTGATTGAGTTCGTCGCGCTTGAACCAGACCTGCGCGCCCATCCCATCGGGCGCGCCGTCGCGCAGCGCGGCGGACA
Source organism: Pseudomonadota bacterium (assembly GCA_023386515.1). Next base: position 1,128 of record JAEWJQ010000258.1, read on the forward strand.
GCCGCTCGGCATGATAGAGCGGGCTCGGCCGGCCGACATAATGTTCCAGCAGATCGTCGAATTCGGCCTGGAAGGCGGGATCGGCCTTGGCGCGCTTATATTCGCGATCCAGATCGAGGATCAGCGGCATCAGCGTCTCGGCGACGTAGCGGCCGCCGAATTGGCCGAAATGGCCGCGGTCGTCGGGCTGGTTACGGAAGCTGTTCGGGGCGTTCATAGCCGTGCCGCTTTAAGGAAGGCGGCGATCTTGTCCACATCCTTGACCCCCGGTGCGCTCTCGACGCCCGAGGAGACGTCGACCAGCGGCGCCCCGGTGCGGCGGATCGCGTCCGCGACGTTGCCGGCGTCGAGACCGCCGGACAAAGCCCAGGGCAGCGGATGGCGGAAGCCGTCGAGCAGCGCCCAGTCGAAGCGCAGGCCCATACCGCCGGGCAGCGCCGCGCCGTCCGGGGTCTTGGCGTCATAGAGGATGCGATCGGCGGCGCCGGAGAAGCGGCGCGCTTGCTCGAGATCGGCGCGGGTCTTCACTGCTACCGCAGCCCAGGTGTCGCGGCGGGTGCGTGCGCGTATCGCGGCGACGCGATCGGGCGCGGTCTTGTGAAGCTGGACGGCGGACAGGCGCGCGGCGGCGATCGCCTGGTCGAGCAGGCCGTCGTCGGGATCGACGAACACCCCGACGCGGCTGACCCCGTCGGGCACGCGCGCGGCAAGGCCGGTGGCGCGCGCGAAGTCGAGATGGCGCGGCGAGGGGGGGAAGAAAACGAAACCGACATGGCTGGCGCCCCCGCCGAGCGCCGCGTCGAGCGTCTCGGGGGTGGTCAGGCCGCAAATCTTGGTGGCAACGGGCATGGCGCGGCCATCGCGCCACCGGCCCGCGATTTCAAGCGTCGACCGGCGGTTCCTCGACGACGTGCCACAGCACGCCGGCCGGATCGAACAGCATGCCGACCCGCAGGCCCCAGGGCTTCATTGCGGGCGCGATCGGTGCGCGGACACCGAATCGCTCGGCAAGCCCGTCGGTCCGCCGCCACCAATGATCGAGATCGCGGACGAACAGCTGCACCATCGTATTGCCCGCCCAATCCTGCTGATAGTAATTCTGCAGCAGGAAGCCGGCGCCCTCATGATCGTAGATCGCCAGCTCGGCGTCGACATAGCCGGGCGTGAAGCCGAGCGCTTCATAGAAGGCGCGCGATTGGGCGAAGTCGCGCGATGGCAGGAAGGGGCGGATCGACGCCATGATCACTCCGTCGGTCGATAGTGCAGGACGCCGGCAATGCGGTTGCCGCCGCCGTCCGATGGATGATGCACGCCGTCGTTGACCGGGATCTCGCCGAAATCGAACGGGCTGACGCCGTCGAGGCAGGCGGCATTGACGCCATATTCGTCGCCGTTCGAACGGCGGCGATGATGCGTGTAGATGCCGCAGGTGGAGCAGAAATGATGCTCCGCCTTGCCGGTGTTGAAGCGGTAGGTCGCCAGCTGATCCTGACCGGCAAAGATGGCGAGATCGCCGACCTTGGCGGTCAGCGCCACCGCGCCGCGCATCCGGCAATAGGAACAGTCGCAGCGCCGCGCTGCCGCCAGCCCGCCGGTCAGGCGCACGGTGAACCGCACCGCGCCGCAATGGCATCCGCCGCTGCGGAGCGGCGCGTCGTTCACAGTGTCGCGCCGATCGCGCGTGCGGCCGCGTCGGGGTCCTCCGCCTGGGTGATCGGGCGGCCGACGACGATCACCGATGCGCCGGCGTCGATCGCGGCGCGCGGCGTCACGACGCGCTTCTGGTCGCCGACGACGCCATCGGCAAGCCGGACGCCGGGTACTACGAAAAAGCCTTTCGACCATGCCTTGCGCGCCGCCGCGACTTCCGCCCCCGAACAGACGATGCCGTCGACTCCCGCGTCATGGGCGAGCTCGGTGAGGCGCAGCACCTGATCGTGCGGGCTGCCGCCGATGCCGGTCGCCGCCAGATCGTCCGCATCGAGACTGGTCAGCATGGTGACCGCGACGACCTTCGTCTGCGGATGCGCCGCCGCCTTGGCATCCTCCAGCATCGCCCGGCCGCCGGCGGCATGGACGGTGAGGATCGCCGGAGCGAGCGGACTGAGCGCCTGCACCGCCTTGGCGACGGTATTGGGTATGTCGTGCAGCTTGAGGTCGAGGAAGACGGGCAGGCCGAGCGCCTCCATCTCGCGGACGCCATGCTGGCCATGCGCACAGAAGAATTCGAGCCCGAGCTTGATGCCGCCGACATGGTGGCGGACGCGCGTGGCGATCGCCTTGGCGCGCGCGAGGTCGGGGGTGTCGACCGCGACGAAGATCGGACTCACAACAGGCGTCCTTCGACCGCGGCCGCCTCGTCGGCAGCGATCGGCTCGCCGGCCGCGGCGATCGGCAAGGCCGCGGTCGGAACCGGCGGCCGCGAGCGCGCCTCGGCGAGCATCCGTTCGGCAGCCGCGACACGCTGGCGCAACCGCCAGCGCACCGTGCCGAGATACAGATAGGTCGGCAGGAAGCCGAGCAGGAAGGTGACGAGCAGCAGCAACGGCAAATTCACGTCGGCGATCAGCCCGCTCCACAGATTGATCTGCACATTGTTCCAGTTGGTCGAGGTGAACAGCGCCGCCACGAAGGCGAGCAGGAACCAGAACAGGATCTTGAGGAACTGCATGCGGAACTCCCAGGGGCGGGCGTGACGCTAGCCGGGCGGGGGGCGGAAGGCCAGCCCGGCGATTCTGGTCAGGCCGCGTTGATCCGGTCGCTGTCGCGCTCCCTCACCCGATCTCGCGGCGCAGGCTGGCGATCAGCGCAGGGATAGCGGTCAGCCGTGGCGCCTCCTCGTCGAGGATGGCGCGGAACGCGTCGCGCTTGATCGCCGCGACCCGGCCTGCCCGCATCCGGACCTGCGGCGGCAGGGTCGAGACGCAGATGTCGATCATCCGCTCTGCGCCGTGCAGACGGCCCCACAGATAGTCGTTCTCGCGATAGGCGCGGCTGAAGAAGGCGCCGAAACTGTTGAACTGAATGCCCTTCAGCGTCGCCTCGGCGCCGCCGCCGCGGATCGCGGTGGCATCGTCGGGAGAGATGCGATCGACCTTGATCGGGTCGAACTCGTCCAGCCCCTCGCCCTGCAACAGCGGCAAGGTCGCGGTGTCGTAATAGGGAAAGCCGAGATAGGTCAGCAACAAGGCGCGACGTGGCACCTTGTCGAGCGCGACCAGCGCAGCGGCAAGGCGCGTATCGGTTTCCGCATCCAGACGCGTGAGATCCAGTGCCTCGGCGAGCGCATCGAGGAGCGGGCCCGCATCGCCGCGCAACGAGCGGACCATGTGGCGGAGCTGCGGATGGTCGTCGGCGCGCTGCCGTTCGAGATAGAGCGAGAGCGCATCGTAGATGGCGTCGCGCATCGGCTCGAGTTCCGCGCCCTGCGCCTCCACTTCTGTCAGCCGCCGCGCCATCAGACGCAGCCGGCGGATGCGGAAGCCGATGTCGTAGGTGCGCAGGAAGTCGATCGTCGCGGCGCTTTCCTTGCCGATGAAGGCCGGCGCCTCGCCGTCCGCGCCGAAGCCGCGCACGGCGATCGCCGCCTCGATACTGGCGCGGATGCGGCGCCAGCGCTGCTGTCCGGGCTCGCCGCCGACTTGATAGAGCAGGGCGGTGATCGTCTCGACCACGCCGGTGAGCTTGAGATGGCCGTAGGCGGCGTAGCCATAGCCCGCCCGCGTCGCCGCCGCAGCCTGCGCCCGCCGCCGCCATGCGACCAGCCGCGCCGGCGTCGGACTGTCGAGGAAGAAGGTATGGCCGAACAGCGCCTCGATCTCCGCCTCGCCGGCGGG
>JAEWJQ010000270.1 GCA_023386515.1 Pseudomonadota bacterium
GCCGCGTTCCGCGCGCTGCTGCCCGACGGCGGGCGGCTGCTCGGCCTCGACGTCGGCAGCAAGACGATCGGCACCGCGCTTTGCGACGCCGGCTGGAGCTTCGCCAGCCCGGCGACCTTGATCCGCCGCACCAAGTTCAGCCAGGACAAGGCGCAACTGATCGCGCTGGCGACCGCGCAGGCGGTGCGCGGCATCGTCATCGGCCTGCCGCTCAACCTCGACGGCAGCGAAAGTCCGCGCAGCCAGTCGACCCGCGCCTTCGCGCGCAACATGGTCGACACCGGCCTGCCGCTGCTGCTGTGGGACGAGCGCTGGTCGACCGTCGCGGTCGAGCGAGCGATGATCGAACAGGACATGAGCCGCGCCAAACGCGCGGAACGCATCGACAATCTCGCCGCCGCGCACATCCTGCAGGGCGCGATCGACGCGTTGACGATGGGTTAGGCGCTCTCGTTCGGCCGTGATCGACGCGTTCGATCGCGCTGATCGAGAGGATTAGTCCGACAAACGTCTGGCACTGCCGCGGCTGAGAGCCATATGGGCGCCGCGGGCGTCCCGCCCGCCACTTTGCCAGTGCGAGGATCTTCTCCATGCCGACCCCAACCCAGGGCTTCGCCGCCCAAGCGGCTGACGCGCCGCTCGCCCCGTTCCGCTTCGAGCGCCGCGATCCCGGTGCCAAGGACGTCGCGATCGACATCCTCTATTGCGGCGTCTGCCACTCCGACCTGCATACGGCGCGCGGCGAATGGGACGGCACGCTCTATCCCTGCGTTCCCGGTCACGAGATCGTCGGCCGCGTCGTCGCGGTCGGGGATGAAGTCACTGCCTTCAAGGTCGGTGACATCGCGGGCGTCGGCTGCATGGTCGACAGCTGCGGCCATTGCGCCTCCTGCCATGACGGCGAGGAGCAATATTGCACGGGCACCGGCTTCGTCGGTACCTACAACGGGCCCGATCCGGTGCTCGGCGGCCATACTTTCGGCGGCTATTCGGACCATATCGTCGTCGACGAGGGCTTCGTGCTGAAGGTCGGTCATGACGAGAAGGATCTCGCCGCCGTTGCGCCCCTGCTCTGCGCCGGCATCACCACCTATTCGCCGCTCCACCATTGGAAGGTCGGCCCGGGTCAGAAGGTCGGCATCGTCGGTCTCGGCGGCCTTGGCCATATGGGCGTCAAGATCGCCAATGCGATGGGCGCGGAAGTCTATGTCTTCTCGACCTCGCCGAACAAGCGCGAGGATGCGCAGCGGCTCGGCGCCAAGGATCTGATCGTGTCCAAGGACGCCGACCAGATGGCGCAGCATCAGGGCACGTTCGACTTCATCCTCAACACCGTCGCCGCGTCGCACGACCTCGACCCGCTGCTGATGCAGCTGAAGCGCGACGGCACGATGTGCCTGGTCGGCGTGCCGGAGGAGCCGCATCCCTCGCCGTCGGTCGGCAACCTCGTCTTCCACCGCCGCGCGCTGGCGGGTTCGCTGATCGGTGGCATCAGGGAGACGCAGGAGATGCTGGACTTCTGCCAGCAGCATGGCCTCACCGCCGACATCGAGATGATCCGCATGGACGAGATCAACACCGCCTACGATCGGATGGTGAAGAGCGACGTCAAATATCGCTTCGTCATCGACATGGCGACGCTCGGCAAGGCGGCCTAACCTCGTTCCCCGTTCGTCATTCCCGCGCAGGCGGAAATCCAGACTGGCTGACCGATCGACGCGATCGAAGCGGTAGCGGCTCTGGGTCTCCGCCTGCGCGGGGATGACGAAGAGGGGCCAAGTGCGGCCGCCCCGGTACGGCAGCTTGCCCCCGCCTTCGGGTCGGTCTAACCGGCCCCCTCGATGCACCGCTCCGATCACAGCCCCGCCGCCCAGATTCCGGGCGGCGCCGTCTTCCCGCACCGGCATCTGACCGGAATCGACGGCCTCCAGCCGCACGAGATCGCCTTCCTGCTCGATGAGGCGGAACAGTGGATCGGCGCCAATCGCGATCATGCCGCGCCCGACAAGCGGCTCGCCGGCCTGACCCAGATCAACGCCTTCTTCGAGAATTCGACGCGGACGCTGCTCAGCTTCGAGATCGCCGGCAAGCGGCTTGGCGCCGACGTCGTCAACATGCACGCCGCCCAGTCGAGCGTGAAGAAGGGCGAGACGCTGATCGACACGGCGCAGACGCTCAACGCGATGCGCGCCGACGTCATCGTCATCCGCCACATGGCGTCCGGTGCGGTGCGGCTGATTGCCGACAAGGTCGACTGCCCCGTGCTCAACGCGGGCGACGGGCGCCACGAACATCCGACCCAGGCGCTGCTCGATGCGCTGACCATCCGCCGCCGCCGCGGCAGCATCGCCGGCCAGCGCGTCGTGATCTGCGGCGACGTGCTGCACAGCCGCGTCGCCCGCTCCAACATCCTCAGCCTCACCGCGCTCGCCGCCGAAGTGCGCGTCTGCGCGCCCTCAACGCTGATGCCGCCGGCGATCGAGCGGATGGGCGTCACCCCGTTCACCGATTTCGACAAGGCACTGGTCGGTGCCGACGTCGTGATGATGCTGCGCGTGCAGAACGAACGGATGGGCGGCGGCTACATCCCGTCCACCCGCGAATATCGCCTGCGCTACGGTCTGACGCCGGAGCGGCTGGCGCGACTGCCCGATGCGCTGGTGATGCATCCCGGCCCGATGAATCGCGGCGTCGAGATCGACTCGAGCGTCGCCGACGGCCCGCAGTCGGCGATCACGGAGCAGGTGGAGATGGGGGTGGCGGTGCGCATGGCCTGCCTGGACGTGCTGACCCGGCGCGCGCGCAAGGTGGAGGGCTGGGCATGAGCATGACGGCGTTCCTCAACGCGCATCTGGTCTGCCCGGTCGCCGGTGTCCGCGACGGCGCGCTGCTCGTCCGCGACGGCGCGATCGTCGCTGCCGGAACGGTCGACGTCCCCGCCGATGCGCAGACGATCGATTGCGGTGGCAAGTGGCTGGCGCCCGGCATCATCGACCTCGGCGTGTTCGCGATCGACCGCACCGCGTTCCGCAGCGGCGGCATCGCCCGCGTCGCCCTGATGCCCGACGGCCGCCCGGTGCTCGACGAACCCGGCGTTGTTCAACGCGCGGCGCTGATCGGCAAGCCTGACCTGTGGATCCATCCGATCGCCGCGGCGACCCAGGGCCTCGCCGGGCGCGACATGGCGGAAATGGCGATCTGCGCCTCCGCCGGCGCCAAGGCGGTCGGCACGGGCCGCAGCTGGATCGCCGATTCGGGGGTGATGCGCCGGGTTCTCGCTTATGCCCGCGACCTCGACATCGCAGTGGTCAGCCATGCCGAGGATGGCGGCCTGACCCAAGAGGCGGTGGCGACCGACGGTGAAACCGCGACCCGGCTCGGCCTGCCCTCCGCCCCCGCCGGCGCCGAGGCGCTGGCAGTGGCCCGCGACCTGATGCTGGCCGAGGATACCGGCGCGCGGCTGCACCTGCGCCAGGTCACCACCGCCGCCGCCTTCGACCTGATTCGCGCTGCGAAGCGCCGCGGCGTCGCCGTGACCTGCGGCATCACGCCCGCCCATCTCCATCTGTCGGAGATCGCGGTCAGCGACTTCAGGACCTATGCGCATCTCTCCCCGCCGCTGCGCAGCGAATCGGATCGCCAGGCTGCGCTCGGCGCTATCGCGGACGGTACGATCGACGTGCTCGGCTCCGGTCACGACCCGCACGGGCCGGAGGAGAAACGCCTGCCCTTCGTCGATTCGACGCCCGGCATGGCCGGCGCGGAGACGCTGCTGCCGCTCGCGCTGATGCTGGTCCGCGACGGGCGGCTGACGCTCGACCGACTGTTCGCGCTGCTCGCCGCCCATCCGGCGCGGATCCTCGGGCTCGACGCGGGCACGCTGGAGCCCGGCAAGCCTGCCGACCTGATGCTGTTCGATGCCGACACGCCGTGGCAGATCGACGGCACCGCCTTCAGCGGGAGCGCCGCCAACACACCCTTCGACGGCCTGCCCGTGCAGGGCCGCGTCCTGCGCCTGTGGAAAGGCGGTCGGGAGGTCTGACGATCGCTTCCTGATCGTCAGAGCTTAGGAAGCGTCAGCGTGACGCGACCTGCACCGGCGCGCGCAGCCACTGCGCCATCTGGTCGCCGGCCTCGCGGCGGACGAAGCAGGCGCCGCCCTTGGCACGGTAACCGCGGCACATCCGTTCCGCCGAGTCGCGGTCAAAGCCGCCGACCGATAGGCGGTAGAGGTTGCCGGCCTTGGCCGCGACTCGCGCGCCGGTGGGCTGGTGACCGGACAGCGCGGCGAACCGCTCGGTCGCGCGGGTCCAGCCGGCCTTGGCGATACCGGCGTTGCTGAACGCCCCCAGCTGCACGTACCAATCGCCCGATCCGGCGGGCATCGGCGCGGCAGCATGCGGTGCGAGGGCGACCTTGATCGGGCCACGCGGGCTGCGGATCAGCGACGGCGGCGTCGCCGCGTAACGGGCGACGCCCTGCCCCGCGCCGGCATTCTGCGGCAGTGGCTGCACCACCTCCTTGGCAGCGGCGAAGACCGGGCGGAACGGCGTCGCTGGCGGGACCGGTACGTCGACCAGCACCGTCTTGGCGACCGGCGAAGCCACGGCGGCGGGTACGGGCGTCGGCGCTGCAATCGCCGCCGTCTCGACCACCGGCGCCGCGGGCAGCGGTGCCACCGGCACCGGCGCATTGAGCGCCAGCGCCACCGGCTGGCCGGCATCGACGACGGGCGTCACGCCCAGCAGGCTGGCGACCTGTTGCGAGGCGGCCTTCGGCTGCGCGAAGGCTGCCCATTGTTCGATTCGCGCATCGACGTCGGCGGGCGACATGTCCGCCGCGGCGACGACCCGGGCCATTTGCCACTGGCCGGCGAGCGCATAGCTCAACGCCAGATTCTGCCGGATCTTGGCACTGCCCTGGCCCGAACGGGCCAGCGGGGTGAGGATGGCGATGCCTCCCGCCGGATCACCCGCCAGAGTCGTGGCGAGACCGAGGTCGACACCGGGAATCGTGTCGCTGTGCGCCGCCAGCGTCGCCCGCGCCGCGACCCAGTCGCCGCCGGCAATCTGGGCAAGCGCCAGGTTGAGCGCCGCCTTGCCGTTGCCCGGCGTCAGTTCCAGCACGTCGGCGAAGGCCGCCCGTGCCGAGGCGAAGCGGCCGGCACGCAGATAGCTTTGCGCCAGCACCATGCGATAGCCGGCGTCGCGCGGCGTCAGCGCCACCGCCGCCTCGGCGAAGCGGACCGCCGTCGCGCTGTCGTTGTCGGCGAGGGCGCGCACCGCCTTGTCGTTCTGCCGCCGCGCCTGCTTGGCGGCACGCGCCGCGTCGCGATCGCCCGCGGAGGCGACATGGCTGCTGCGATCGGTACAGCCGACCATCGAGCCGCCGAGCAGCAGGGCCGACAGGCTGAGCGAGAGAAGTGCACGGCTGTTCATCGAACGTCCCCCCAGGGAAATCAGCGCGTCTTGCGCGCGGGCGGAAGCTGCGCGACCAGCGCATCGACTTCCGGTATCGCGCCGATCAAGGCGTCGAGCGCTTCGGTCACCAGATCCTGCGACGACCGGTTGGTGATCGCCGAAGCGATGCGCAGCCGCAGATGGCGGTTGGCGTCCACGCGCAGGGTGAAGGCGGCCTTGCCGGCATGTTGCGTCTCGCGGCGCAGGCGCGTGGCCGTCGCGACGGACACCGACTTGACGACGGGGGGCGGCGCCACCGCCGCCTCCAGCCGCTCGCGCGCGACCAGCACCGGCGGGATCGTCTCGCCGGCTGGCGACGGCGCGTCGACGGCCGGCAAC
>JAEWJQ010000344.1 GCA_023386515.1 Pseudomonadota bacterium
TGCGCAGCGCGTCGATGTCGAGGCCGCTGTCGGTTTCGTCGAGGATCGCGAATTTGGGATCGATGATGCCCATCTGCACCATCTCGTTGCGCTTCTTTTCGCCGCCGGAGAAGCCGACGTTGACCGGCCGCTTCAGCATCTCCTGGTCGAGCCCCAGCCCCGCCGCCTGCTCGCGCGCCAGCTTCAGAAACTCAGCCCCCGACAGCGGCTTCTCGCCGCGCCCGACGCGCTGCGCGTTCAGGCTTTCGCGCAGGAACTGGACGTTCGACACGCCGGGGATCTCGACCGGATATTGGAAACCCAGGAACACGCCCGCCGCGGCGCGCTCATGCGGCTCGAGTTCCAGCAGATCCTGCCCGTCGAACGTCACCGACCCTTGCGTCACCTCGTATCCCGGCCGCCCGCCGAGCACGTAACCGAGCGTCGACTTGCCGGCGCCGTTCGGCCCCATGATCGCGTGCACCTCGCCCGCGTTCACCTCAAGGGTCAGGCCCTTGAGGATTGCCTTGCCGTCGATCTCGGCGTGAAGGTTTTCAATTTCCAGCATTGTATTTTCCGAAATTTTTGGATGGCCACACGCTCAAGGCAATCAGCACAGGACCGTATAGAAAAAGCGACATTATTATCGCTGCCAGACCGCCGAAGTGTAAAAACGGGTATTCCACGCCTCGTGGCGATAGGAAGACGTTAACGAGTACGTAAAGCCCGTTGAGAATGATGGCTGAAGCCGCCGCCGCACCGAAGATACGGCCTCTCACCCCACGCTCCCCTCAAGGCTGATCCCCAACAACTTCTGCGCTTCAACCGCGAATTCCATCGGCAGCTGTTGCAGCACCTCGCGGGCGAAGCCGTTGACGATCAGCGCCACCGCCGCTTCCTGATCCAGGCCGCGCGACATGGCATAGAACAGCTGGTCCTCGCTGATCTTCGACGTCGTCGCCTCATGCTCGATCTGCGCGCTCGGGTTCTTCACCTCGATATACGGCACGGTATGCGCGCCGCAGCGGTCGCTCAGCAGCAGCGAGTCGCACTGGGTGAAGTTGCGCACGCCCTCCGCGGTCGGCGCGACACGCACCAGCCCGCGATAGGTATTGTCCGACCGCCCCGCCGAAATCCCCTTCGACACGATCGTCGAGCGGGTATTCTTGCCGAGGTGGATCATCTTGGTGCCGGTATCCGCCTGCTGCAGATTGTTGGTCACGGCGACCGAGTAGAATTCGCCGACCGAACCGTCGCCGGCCAGCACGCAGGACGGATATTTCCAGGTGATCGCGCTACCCGTTTCGACCTGAGTCCACGACACCTTGCTGTTCCGGCCCTGGCAGAGCGCGCGCTTGGTGACGAAATTGTAGATGCCGCCGACACCGTTCTCGTCGCCCGGATACCAGTTCTGGACGGTCGAATATTTGATCTCGGCATCGTCGAGCGCGACCAGCTCGACCACCGCGGCGTGCAGCTGGTTCTCGTCGCGCATCGGCGCGGTGCAGCCTTCCAGGTAGGACACGTAGGCGCCCTTGTCGGCGACGATCAGCGTCCGTTCGAACTGGCCGGTGTTCTCCGCGTTGATGCGGAAATAGGTCGACAGTTCCATCGGGCAGCGGACGCCCTCCGGAATGTAGACGAAGGTGCCGTCGCTGAACACCGCGGAGTTGAGCGTCGCAAAGTAATTGTCGCGCTGCGGCACCACCTTGCCCAGCCATTTGCGGACCAAATCGGGATATTCGCGCACCGCCTCGCTGATCGAGCGGAAGATGACCCCCGCCTCCTCCAGCTCCTTGCGGAAGGTCGTCGCCACCGAGACGCTGTCGAACACCGCGGCGACCGCGACCTTGCGCGCGCCCTCGACCCCGGCGAGCACCTTCTGCTCCTCGATCGGGATGCCCAGCTTCTCGTAGGTGCGGCGGATTTCCGGGTCGAGCTCGTCGAGGCTGGCGATCGTCGCCTTCGCCTTGGGCTCGGCGTAATAATAGGCGTCCTGATAGTCGATCGGCGGCACGTTGAGCTTCGCCCAGTCCGGCGCCTCCATCGTCTGCCACAGGCGGAACGCCTTCAGCCGCCAGTCGAGCATCCATTCGGGCTCGCCCTTCTTGGCGCTGATGTAGCGAACCGTGTCCTCGCTCAGCCCCTTGGGCGCGAAGTCCTGTTCGATGTCGGTGGCGAAGCCCCACTCGTACTTCTTCGAAATGGCCTCATAGGCCTCGGCATTCTTGGTCGCCATATCACTCATCCGCCCCGGCGAAGGCCGGGGTCCTGTTGGAAGCCGAAAGGAAGGGCGCGCCGCACAGCGACGCCAGCGAAACGTCCGCCAGCGCGCCGCGCACCGCGGCATTGACCACGCCCCAATGCGGCTTGACGTGGCATTGATGGTCGATCGCGCAATCGTGCGCCGCACCGTCGACGCAGGAGGTCATCTGGATCGGACCCTCGACCGCCTCGACGATGTCGGCCAGGCTGATCGCCGCCGCCGGCCGCGCCAGCGCGACGCCGCCACCGGTGCCGCGCGCACTGTCGAGCAGCCCCGCGGCCGACAGCCGGCTGACCAGCTTCTGCGCGGTCGGCAACGGCACGCCGGTCTCCTCCGCCAGGCGCGTGGCGTTGAGCCGCCCCGCATCGGCAAGGCGCGCCGCCGCCGTCATCAGGACGACCGCATAATCGGCGAGGCTAGAGAGCCGCATCGTTCCTTTCCAGTTGCGAACGTGTCGCAAATCGGACAAAATCGTTCCGATTGGGCAGATAGGCGTTTGTGCCCGCGGGTCAACCGCGGAAAAGCCGATCAGCGTGAGTAGTTCTGGTTCACGCGGAGCCGCAAAGTCGCGAAGTTTCTGGTTCGCGCGAAGGCGCGGAGGTTGCCGCTCGCGGCGCGATCCCAAGCCGCCACCGGCCGCTCCTTCACGTAACGCCGATGAGCGCCGGTTTCGCCGCGCACGACGGGACCACGAACTCTCCGCGTCGCCGCGTGAACCCATCTTCTTCGCGCCTTCGCGTGAACGCAACTTCGTCGCGGCCTAGCGTCTTCGCGCGAGCCCCTTGAACGCCCACCCCGCGCGATGCGATGGCGCGGACATGACCTACGCCGCCCGCCCGCTGCTGTTCACGCTCGACCCGGAAACCGCACACACGATGACGATCGGCGCGCTCAAGCTGCGCGGCAAGCTGCCAGGCGGCGCCAAAGCCGACGTGCGCCCCCGTCTCGCCACCATTGTCGCCGGTCTCTCCTTTCCTAATCCGGTCGGCCTCGCCGCCGGCCTCGACAAGAACGGCGAGGCGATCGACGGGCTGTTCGCGCTCGGCTTCGGCAGCGTCGAGATCGGCACGCTGACCCCTCTGCCCCAGGCCGGCAACCCGCGACCGCGCCTGTTTAGGCTGGTCGCCGACCGCGCGGTGATCAACCGCATGGGCTTCAACAATCATGGCCTTGCCGCCGGAATCGCCAACGTCCGCACGGCGATCCGCCGTGGCGCGGGCCTGCTCGGCATCAATGTCGGCGCCAACAAGGATGCGACGGACCGCGTCGCCAATTATGTCGCCGGGGTCACCGCCGCCGCGCCGCTGGCCGACTATGTCACGATCAACATCTCCAGCCCCAACACGCCGGGGCTGCGCGACCTGCAGCATGGCGCCGCGCTCGCCGAACTGCTCGCCGCCTGCACCACGGGGAAGGGCGGGACGCCGCTGTTCCTCAAGATCGCGCCCGATCTCGACCCGGCCGGCATCGACGGCGTCGCCCGCGCCGCGATCGACCATGGCGTCGACGCGATCATCATCGGCAACACGACCATTACCCGTCCTCCCC
>JAEWJQ010000367.1 GCA_023386515.1 Pseudomonadota bacterium
GTCCCGAGGGACAGAGGGCGTTCTCGCGAAGACGTCGCTTACTTGGCGGCGACGACCTGCAGGGTGATGACAGCGGTCACGTCGTCGTGCAGACGAACGGTGGCCTCGTGCTCGCCGACCGACTTGATCGCGGAGGTGATGTGCACCTTGCGCTTGTCGATCGAACCGAGACCGGCGGCCGCGACAGCGTCGGCGACATCGGCGGTCTTGACCGAACCGAAGAGACGACCCTCGTTGCCGGCCTTGACGGCCAGGCGGACCTTGGTGTCTTCGATCGAGTTCTTCAGCGCCACGGCCTCGTCGCGGTCGTGGATCGCGCGAGCCTGACGAGCAGCCTGGATCGAAGCGACCTGCTTTTCGCCACCGCGGGTCCACGCCGTAGCGAAGCCCTGGGGAATGAGGTAGTTGCGGGCGTACCAGTTCTTGACCTCGACCACGTCACCGGCGCTTCCGAGCCCGGCGACCTCGTTCGTGAGAATCAGCTTTGCCATGTCGGTACCCCTCAGCGGCCAGCGCCGGCGTAGGGCAGGAGAGCCATCTCGCGAGCGTTCTTGATCGCGCGAGCGATCAGACGCTGCTCCTGCACGGAGACACCGGTGATACGACGGGCGCGGATCTTTCCACGCTCCGAGATGAACTTGCGAAGGGTGGAGACATCCTTGTAATCGATGACACCGACCCGGATCGACTTCGCGGGAGCGGCGTTCTTCGCGCCCTTCCGCGGCTTGCGGCGGTCGCCGCTCGACTTTCCAGCCATTGGTTTTCCTTAGTTATGAGACGGATGCCGCAGCATCCGGAGATCTGTTTCAGAAGGGGGTGTCGTCACCGAAGCTGCCCGGAGTGCTCCAGGCATCGGCGCTGGTCGACGAGCCGGGCGTGGACCACGGCTCCTCCGACACCTGCTGCTGGGCGGGACGGGACTGTCCGCCGCCGCCGCCGCCACCGTTCGACGCCGCACGGGTGACCTGCGCGGTCGCGTACCGGAGCGAGGGGCCGATCTCGTCGACCTCCAGCTCGATCGCGGTGCGCTGGTTGCCCTCACGGTCCTGGTAGGAGCGCTGACGCAGACGGCCCTGCGCGATGACGCGCATGCCCTTGGTCAGCGAACCCGCCACGTGCTCGGCGAACTCGCGCCAGACCGACGCGCGGAGGAACAGCGCTTCGCCGTCCTTCCACTCGTTCGCCTGACGGTCGAAGTTGCGCGGGGTCGACGCGATGGTGAAGTTCGCCACCGGCAGTCCGTTCTGCGTGTAGCGCAGTTCGGGGTCGGCCGTGAGGTTTCCCACCACGGTGATGACTGTTTCGCCGGCCATGAGACTTACGCCTTCGCTGCCTTGGCGGACTTGCGAGCAGCCTTCTCCTCGGCACGCTTGGCCTCGGAAGCGATCATCGCCTGAGCTTCCTCGGCGCGCAGCACCTTGGTGCGCATGATCTGCTCGTTCAGCTTGAGCTGACGGTCGAGCTCCTGCGTGGCCTCGCTGGTCGCGGTGAAGTTGACGACGGCGTAGATGCCCTCGGTCTTCTTCTGGATCTCGTACGCGAAACGGCGCTTGCCCCAGACGTCGACGTTCTCGATCGAGCCACCATCGTTGGTGATGACCTTCAGGAACTTGTCGAGCGTAGGAGCGACCTGGCGCTCGTCGATCTCGGGGGTCAGAATGACCATGAGTTCGTACTGGTGCGTCACTTACCCACCTCCTTCGGACTAGAACGGCTTCCGGGACTTTCCCGGAAGCAGGAGGGTGTGTAGCACGTCGTCCGTCCGGGCATCCGAATGGGCGCCTGAGGGCAGACAACCTCGTCAGTCTAGCGGAGTTTCCTCTGCGCTGCTTCCACCCGGTCGGGACCGGCCTGGCATGCTGGTGGGGTGCGTGCTGATCGTCAGCGCCCACAGACGACCGAAGGGGGAACGCGCATGCGCGTCAACAAGATCGGGGCCGGCATCGTCCTGGCCGCCGCCATCCTGCTCACCGGCTGTTCCGCACCCGCGGACGAGCCGAAGGACGACACCGCGTCGTCCACGCCCGCCGCGGAGGAGAGCACCGCTCCCGCATCCGACTGTCCGGAGCTCACCGAGGGTGCGACCGTCGACGGAGCCACGCTGGCGGAGTGCGTCTCCGCAGCCATGCTGGCGTCGGAGGGCTTCGCCGCGAAGATGACGACGCTCGGGATGGAATCGACCACCAAGTTCAACCCGGGCGATGAGGCTCTCGAGACCACGACGACCTTCGGGTCGATCATCGCCATCGGAGACGATGCGTGGGTGAAGACCACGGACGGCGAATGGCAGGTCGCCGATCCGGCGTCGAGCGACCAGATGGTGTCGACGCTGAGCACGGCGGCCAAGGCCACCGACCCGGCCGACCCGATGGGTGTCGCGGCGTCGCTGAGCGGCGAGTACACCGTCACCGGGAAGAGCACGCGTCTCGGCCAGGACGTGTACCTGGTGTCGGGAACGACCGAAGAGCAGGGCACGACCGTCAACATGGTCTTCGAACTCACGAAGGACTACGTCGCACTCGCGGCCACGGGCTCCACCGAGGTCCAGGGGCAGAAGCTCGAGAGCGTTCAAGAGATCACCGAGTGGGACGTGAAGCAGGACATCGTCGCACCGCTCTGATCGTCTGATCGGACGCGGAACCGAGCGGGTCGGGGCTGATGCCC
>JAEWJQ010000034.1 GCA_023386515.1 Pseudomonadota bacterium
GCCGACCTGCCAGGCGATCGACGAGATGGCGATCGCCGTCGGCAGGCTTTCGCGGGGGACGAGATTGGGGGCGAGCGCCGAATAGGCCGGCCCGGTGAAGGCGCGCGCCACGCCGATCAACACGGCCGCCGCGAACAGAGCCGGCAGGGTCAGCGATCCCGCCCAGGTCAGCACGCCCAGCATCGCCGCGACAGCGACGATCAGGGCGGTGGTCGCACGCACGATCCAGCGCCGGTCGATGCTGTCGGCGACCAAGCCGGTGACCGGCGTCAGCAGGAACAGCGGCACGAACTGTGCCGCGCCGATCATGCCGAGCAGGAAGGCGGCCTGGCGAATGTCCATCGTCTGGCGGGCGAGACCGTAGACCTGCCAACCGATGACGATCGCCAGCGCGGTCTGCGCGATCGTGCCGGACAGGCGCGACAACCAATAGGCGCGGAAGTTGGGGATGCGGAACGGGTGCGTTGGCTTGTCCATCTGGGTCGCGGTTTGGCGCGGGCGGACGCAAAGGGCAATAAACTTGCGCTATGCCGTCCAGCAGCTCCGGGGCGGCGGGCGATCAGCATCATGCCCCCCAGCCCCCGGAAACGCTACGTCACAGCCATCTTGAGCCAGGGAATTGATGTTCCCGCAGAAGGCGGACTATAGGCGCTCCCACATTCCCCCAGGACCGTTGAGGTAATCCGTGGCCAAATCGCCTGCCGCTCGTCCCGCCGAACCGCCGCTCACCAATCGCGAGCGACCGGCCGAACCCAAGCCGTTCGAGGCGAACAAGGACCAGCTGCTCGACTTCTACAAGCAGATGCTGCTGATCCGCCGTTTCGAGGAAAAGGCGGGCCAGCTCTATGGCCTCGGCTTCATCGGCGGCTTCTGCCACCTCTACATCGGCCAGGAAGCGGTCGCCGTCGGTCTGCAGTCGGCGCTGAACGGCGACACCGACTCCGTGATCACCGGCTATCGCGACCATGGCCACATGCTCGCCTATGGCATCGATCCCAAGGTAATCATGGCCGAGCTGACCGGTCGTGCCGCCGGCATCAGCCGCGGCAAGGGCGGGTCGATGCACATGTTCTCGACCGAGCATAAATTCTACGGCGGCCACGGCATCGTCGGCGCGCAGGTCAGCCTCGGCACCGGCCTCGCCTTCAAGCACAAGTACAGCGGCGACGGCGGCGTCTGCCTCGCCTATTTCGGCGACGGCGCGGCCAACCAGGGCCAGGTGTACGAGAGCTTCAACATGGCGGAGCTGTGGAAGCTCCCGATCATCTTCGTGATTGAGAACAACCAATATGCCATGGGTACCAGCGTCAACCGCGCGTCGTCGGAGGACCAGCTCTATCGTCGCGGCGAGAGCTTCCGCATTCCGGGCATCCAGGTCGACGGCATGGACGTGCTCGCCTGCCGCGGCGCCGCCGAGGAGGCGCTCGCCTGGGTCCGCGCCGGCAAGGGACCGGTCATCCTCGAGATGAAGACCTACCGCTACCGTGGCCATTCCATGTCCGACCCCGCCAAATATCGCAGCCGCGAGGAAGTGCAGGCGGTGCGCGACAAGTCCGATCCGATCGAGCACGTCAAGAAGCTGCTCGAAGGGCACGGCGTCGGCGAGGCGGACCTCAAGTCCATCGAACAGGAGATCCGCAAGGTCGTGAACGAAGCCGCCGATTTCGCCGAAAGTACCCCGGAACCCGATGCGGGCGAGCTGTATACCGACGTGCTGGTGGAGACCTACTGAGATGGCGATCGAGATCAAGATGCCCGCGCTGTCGCCGACCATGGAGGAAGGCACGCTGGCCAAGTGGCTCGTCAAGGAAGGTGACACGGTGAAGTCCGGCGACATCATGGCCGAGATCGAGACCGATAAGGCGACGATGGAGTTCGAGGCGGTCGACGAAGGCACGATCGGCAAGCTCGTCGTGGCGGAAGGCACCGACAATGTGAAGGTCGGCACGGTCATCGCGACCCTGCTCGCCGATGGCGAGAGCGCCGACGATGCCGCCGCCGCACCCGCCGCGACCAAGGACGACGCGCCGCAGGGCGATGCCAAGGCGGACGAGACCAAGAAGCCCGACACAGTCGAGGATTCGGCCCATCCGGCGCAGGAAAAGGTCGAGACCGGCGCGCGCCAGCTGTTCGAGGCGGCCAAGCACGACGGCCGCCAGGATCCGTCGATCCCCGAAGGCACCGAGATGGTGAAGCTCACCGTCCGCGAAGCGCTGCGCGACGCCATGGCCGAAGAGATGCGCGCCGATGACCGCGTCTTCGTGATGGGTGAGGAAGTCGCGCAATATCAGGGCGCGTACAAGGTCACCCAGGGACTGCTCGACGAGTTCGGCGACCGGCGCGTGATCGATACGCCGATCACCGAATATGGCTTCGCCGGCGTCGGCACCGGCGCGGCGATGGGCGGCCTGCGTCCGATCGTCGAGTTCATGACGTTCAACTTCGCCATGCAGGCGATCGACCACATCATCAATTCGGCGGCCAAGACCAACTACATGTCGGGCGGCCAGATGCGCTGCCCGATCGTGTTCCGCGGCCCCAACGGCGCGGCGAGCCGCGTCGGTGCGCAGCATTCCCAGAACTATGGACCGTGGTATGCCAGCGTCCCCGGCCTGATCGTCATCGCGCCCTATGACGCGGCGGACGCCAAGGGGCTGCTCAAGGCGGCGATCCGGTCCGAAGATCCGGTCGT
>JAEWJQ010000060.1 GCA_023386515.1 Pseudomonadota bacterium
CGTTTGGACAGTTCGATACACATGCGAAAAGGGCGGCCCCGAAGGACCGCCCTTTCGTTTTTCGGATACCCGAAGGAGCCGGATCAGCGCGAGTAGAACTCGACGACCAGGTTCGGCTCCATCTTCACCGGATAGGGCACTTCGTCGAGCGTCGGCACGCGCACGAAGGTGACCTTGGCATTGCCGTCGGCGGCGACGTAATCGGGCACGTCACGCTCGGCGAGGCCCTGTGCCTCGAGCACCAGCGCCATTTCCTGCGCCTTCTTGCCCAGCGTGATCTCGTCGCCGACGTAGCAGCGGCGCGACGCGACGTTGCACTTCACGCCGTTGACGCGGAAGTGGCCGTGGCTGACCAGCTGGCGCGCGGCGAAGATCGTCGGCGCGAACTTGGCGCGATAGACGATCATGTCGAGGCGCTGCTCGAGCAGGCCGATCAGGTTCTGACCGGTGTCGCCCTTCATGCGGGCGGCCTCGATGTACGACGCCTTGTACTGCTTCTCGGTGACGTCGCCGTAATAGCCCTTGAGCTTCTGCTTGGCGCGCAGCTGGATGCCGAAGTCCGACACCTTGCCCTTGCGGCGCTGGCCATGCTGGCCGGGGCCGTATTCGCGCTTGTTGACCGGGCTCTTCGGGCGGCCCCAGATGTTCTCGCCCATGCGCCGGTCGAGCTTGTACTTGGCGCTTGCACGCTTCGACATAGATATTCCTTGCAACAACAATGACGTATCCCATGCCGCACGGGCATGGGGGTGGTCCCGGTATCGCTCTGCTGGTCTCTGGAGAGGGCAGGCCCGCCGCTTCACCGGGATGCGGGGGCGGTTGCGAAGGCGGCCGCCTAGCGGGCGGGCGCGCGCAAGTCAAGCTGGGCATAAGTCACGCTGGACAGGCGCAGGCTGGCCCGGCACAGCGCAGCGCATGACGACGATCCTCGCCGGCCCCGATTGCACCAATATGACCGAGGTCCGCGCGGGCGTCGACGCGCTCGACCGCAAACTGGTCGCGCTGCTGGCGCGCCGCTTCGCCTATATGGACGCGGCGGCGCGGATCAAGCCGGCGCGCGGCCATGTCCGCGACGAGGCGAGAAAGGCGCAGGTCATCGCCAATGCCCGCGCCGAGGCGGCGCGGCTCGGCGTGCCGGAGGATGCGGTCGCCGATCTGTGGGAGACGCTGGTCGAGGCGTCGATCGCCTACGAGCTGGCGGCGTTCGACCGACGCTAGGTTGATCGACCGGCCGGCACCATGCCTGCGCCGTTATCGTCATTCCCGCTAAGGTGGGGATCGAAGGCGAGGGTTCAGAAACGCCGACGTTACGCTTCATTACAGGCGCTGCGCGTCTGGATTCCCGCCTGCGCGGGGATGACGGTTTGCGGGTAGAACGACCGGCGCCATGATGGCGTGCGATCGGCAGGACCATGCACTCCCGTCATTCCCGCGCAGGCGTGAATCCAGAGACGCTGATGTGGCGACTCTTGCGGAGACGTTGCGCGTCTGGATCCCCGCCTGCGACGGTGTCCCGAAGTCGCCTCAGGGCTTCCGGAACTTGTAGACGAACTGGTCGGTGTGGCCGCGGATGCTGGGGTCGAACACCGGCTTGCTGTGGTCGTCCGCCGGATTGGCCAACACCTTGCTCTCGCCGACGAAGCGGAAGCCGACCGATTCGACCTGGCGGCGGACCAGCGCCGGTTCGATGCGATGCTTGGTGCGGGTGTCGGCAAGGCCGGTGCCGGCGGCGTCGACATGATCGATGATCACATAGGTGCCGCCCTTCTTGAGCAGCTTGAACACCGCGGTGTCGAACGCGCGCAGCACCGGTTCGCCGGCGCCGGCATTGGGGATGTCGTGATAATTCTGCACCGTCCAGAACAGGTCGACCGGCTGGGGCGCGGTCGGCAGATTGGTCGGCTGCACCTCGGCGACGACGTTGGCGAGGCCACGCGCCTTCAGCGCAGTCACGCTTTTTTCCGCACGCGCCGCCGCGGCGGCGGGCCAATAGGCGAAGACCTTGCCCTTCGGCCCGACGACGCCGCTGAAGATGCGCGTCCAATAGCCGCTACCCGGCAGATAATCGATCACCGTGTCGCCGGGCTTGGCGCCGGAGAAGGCGACCACCGCCGCCGCCTGCCGCCGCTCGTCGTCGCCCTGCTGGTCGGCACGCGCCGGATCGGCGAGCGCCCGCGCCACCACCGCATTGGCCGCGGGAGTCTTGGACGTCGAACTCTGCGCCGTCGCCGCTCCTGCGAGCGCCACGACCGCCACCGCACCGATCCACCGCATCCTTCGTCTCCATCGCTGGTTTGCCGACGGTGCTACACTAAATGAAGGGCATGGGCGACATCCGCGATACGATCCAGGCACAGGTTCACCGGCTGGTCGGCTTCGGCGACGGCGGCGTCGACCTGACCCGGCCGCCCGGCGACGACGGCCTGTTCGGCCCCGAATCCGCGGCCTGGCGCGTCCACGGCGATTTCACCGCGATGATGGCCGGCGGCGTCGCGGCGCTGCTGCTGCAGATGCTGAATCCCGGCGCGCTGGCCGGGGTGTGGGACCATTCCAACTTCCGCCGCGACATGCAGGGACGGCTGAAGCGCACTGCGCAGTTCATCTCCGGCACGACCTATGGCGCCACCGAGACCGCGGAACGCCTGATCGCGCGGGTGCGCACGATCCACGACCGCGTCGCCGGTACCTTGCCCGACGGGACGCCGTACAGTGCCAACGACCCGGCGCTGCTGACCTGGGTGCACGTCGCCGAGGTGGCGATGTTCCTTGCCGCCTATCGCCGCTATCGCGAGGCCGATTTCCCCGGCATCGAACAGGACCGCTATCTCGGCGAGGTGGCGACGATCGCCGAGCGGCTCGGCGCGGTCGACGTGCCGCGGACGCGGGCCGAAGTGGACGCCTATCTGCGCGCCGTCCGCCCGCAATTGCGCGCCGATCACCGCACGCGCGAGGTGGCGCGCGCC
>JAEWJQ010000073.1 GCA_023386515.1 Pseudomonadota bacterium
CGCCGAGGCCGAGGCCCCGGTGATGCTCTATTCGGTCGGCAAGGATTCCGCCGTGATGCTGCACCTAGCGCGCAAAGCCTTCTACCCGGCGACGCCACCCTTTCCGCTGCTTCACGTCGACACGACATGGAAGTTCCGCGCGATGTACGACCTTCGCGACAAGGCCGCCGAAGCCGCCGGCATGCGGTTGATCGTCCACCGCAATCCGGAAGCGCTCGCCGCAGGCATCAACCCCTTCGATCACGGCAGCCGCCATACCGACCTGTGGAAGACGGAGGGGCTGAAGCAGGCGCTGAAAGCCGGCGGGTTCGACGTCGCCTTCGGCGGCGCGCGCCGCGACGAGGAGAAGAGCCGGGCCAAGGAGCGCATCTTCTCGTTCCGCTCCGCCAGCCAGAGCTGGGATCCCAAGGCTCAGCGGCCCGAGCTGTGGAACCTCTACAATGCGCGCATCCACCGCGGCGAGAGCATCCGTGTCTTCCCCCTGTCCAACTGGACCGAGCTCGACATCTGGCAGTATATCCTGCGGGAGGGCATCGAGATCGTGCCGCTCTACCTCGCTGCGCAACGACCGACCGTCGAACGCGACGGGCTGATCCTGATGGTCGACGACGATCGCTTCCGCTTGCTTCCCGGCGAACGCTTGGTCGAACGGTCGATCCGGTTCCGGACGCTCGGCTGCTACCCACTGACCGGCGCGGTTGAGAGCGAGGCGGCGACCCTGCCCGCGATCATCCAGGAGATGCTGCTGACCACCACCTCCGAACGTCAGGGCCGGGCGATCGACCACGATCAGGCGGCGAGCATGGAGAAGAAGAAGCGGGAGGGCTATTTCTGATGACCGCTTATACCCCCGACGCGTTAATCGCCGCGGACATTCACGCCTATCTCGACCGCCACGCCGCCAAGACGATGCTGCGCTTCATCACCTGCGGCTCGGTCGACGATGGCAAGTCGACGCTGATCGGCCGGCTGCTCTACGACTCGAAGACGATCTTCGAGGACCAGCTCGCCGCGCTGGAGGCGGACAGCCGCCGCGTCGGGACGCAGGGGCAGAACATCGACTTCGCGCTGCTCGTCGACGGCCTCGCCGCCGAGCGCGAGCAGGGCATCACGATCGACGTCGCCTATCGCTTCTTCGCCACCGAGACGCGCAAGTTCATCGTCGCCGACACACCCGGTCACGAACAATATACGCGCAACATGATCACCGGCGCATCGACCGCCGATCTCGCGGTGATCCTGGTCGATGCCCGCAAGGGCGTGCTCACCCAAACCAGGCGGCACAGCTTCCTGGCGCATCTGATCGGTATCAGGAACATCGTGCTGGCGGTGAACAAGATGGACCTGATCGGACACGATCAGGCGCGGTTCGATGCCATCGTCGCGGATTATGCCGCCTTCGCACAGGACATCGGCATCGCCGATTTCACCGCCATTCCGCTGTCGGGCCTGACCGGCGCCAACGTGACGACGCGGTCGGACGCGATGCCCTGGTATCGCGGTCCAGCGCTCCTGCCGCATCTCGAAGCCGTGCCGGTGGAGACCGATCGCGCTGCGACAGGGCCGTTCCGTCTCCCCGTGCAATGGGTCAACCGGCCGGATCTCGACTTCCGTGGCTTCGCCGGCACAGTCGCCCAGGGGCGTATCGCGTTCGGCGACCCGGTGCGGATCGTGCCGTCAGGCCGGACGACCAGTATCGCGCGGATCGTCACCTTTGACGGCGATCGCGACGCGGCCATGGCCGGCGAGGCGGTGACGCTGTGTCTGGCGGACGAGGTCGATTGCTCGCGCGGCGACGTCATCGCCGCAGCGGGTGACGCGCCGCAGGTCGCCAACCAATTCCAGGCGACTCTGGTCTGGATGGCGGACGCGCCCCTGGTACCCGGGCGCGGCTATTGGCTGAAGATCGGCACCCGCACCGTCGGCGCCACCGTGCAGCCGCCCGACCACGTCGTGGACGTCAACACCCAGGCCAAATTGTCCGCCAAGACTCTCACGCTCAACGACATAGGCGTGGCAGAGGTCTATACGGACGAGCCGATCGCCTTCGCGCCTTATGCGGAAAGTCCGATCTTCGGCGGGTTCATCCTGATCGACCGCGAAAGTCATGCGACGGTGGCGGCCGGGATGATCGCCCATGCGTTGCGCCGCGCGCAGAACGTGCATTGGCAATCGATCGAGATCGGTCGCGAGGCGCATGCCCGCCAGAAGAGCCAGTCGCCCCGGCTGCTGTGGTTCACTGGCCTGTCCGGTTCGGGCAAGTCAACGATCGCCAATCTGGTTGAAAAGAAGCTGCATGCGCTCGGCCGGCACAGCTTCCTGCTCGACGGCGACAACATCCGTCATGGCCTCAACCGCGACCTCGGCTTCAGCGACGCCGACCGGATCGAGAACATCCGTCGCGTGGGCGAGGTCGCGAAGCTGATGTGCGACGCGGGGCTGATCGTGCTTACCGCCTTCATCTCGCCGTTCCGTGCCGAGCGTGAACTGGTCCGCGGGCTGCTCCCGGCAGGCGAGTTCGTCGAGATCTTCGTCGACACGCCGCTGGAGGACGCGGAGGCGCGCGACGTCAAGGGCCTCTACGCCAAAGCGCGCGCCGGGCAGATCGCGCATTTCACCGGCATCTCCAGCCCCTACGAGCCGCCGGAACGCCCCGATATCCGCATCGACACGCGCCGCGAAAGCGCCGAAGCTGCCGCCGAGCGGATCGTCGAGCATGTGCTGGGCATATGGAGTTTCGAGCTGTGACCGATGTCGAACTTGCCGCGGCGGTGGCGGAGGAAGCGGGCGAATTGCTGCTTGCGATCCGCGCACGTGGCGGGGCGTCGGGCAAGGCGCTGGGTGACGCGGGCGACGCCGAGGCGAATCGGCTGATCCTCGACCGGCTTCGCCGCGCCCGACCCGACGATTTCATTCTGTCCGAGGAATCGCTCGACGACGGTGCTCGCTGCGCGGCACGGCGGGTCTGGATCGTCGACCCGCTCGACGGCACGCGCGACTATGCCGACGGGCTGGACGATTGGGCGGTGCATGTCGGCCTGGCCATCGATGGCCGTCCGGCGGTCGGCGCCGTCGCGATACCGACGCAGCGGCGGGTCTATACGACGGCACAGGCGCAGCAGGCGGCCAGCGCCTGCGGTGCGCCGCCGCGCATGGTGGTCAGCCGTACTCGCGCCTCCAGCCTCGTCCATCAGGTCGGCGCGGCTTTGGAAGCGACGCATCGCGGCATGGGTTCGGCCGGAGTCAAGGCGATGGCAGTGGTCGACGGCCGCGCCGACATTTACCTGCATGATGGCGGGCAATATGAATGGGACAATTGCGCCCCGGCCGCGGTGGCGCTGGCGGCCGGCCTGCACGCGTCACGGATCGACGGCAGCCCGTTGATCTATAACTGCGCTGACCCCCTGCTGCCGGACCTGCTGATCTGCCGGCCAGAACTGGCCGAGCAGGTGCTCGCTGCGGTCGCGGCTATTCGCTAGCCTTGGCATAGCGCCGCGCGATCACCGCGCAGGCGATCAGCTGGATCTGGTGGAACAGCATGACCGGCAGGAGGATGACGCCCACCTCCGCCGGAGCGAACAGCACACCGGCCATCGGCACGCCCGAGGCCAGGCTCTTCTTCGATCCGCAGAACAGCAACACGATCGCATCTTCGCGACTAAAGCCGAGCAGGCGCCCGGCGAACCAGGTCAGGCTCAACACGACCGCCAGCAGCAGGATGCACAGGCCGCCGATCAGTGCGAGGTCGCCGGGCGACACCTTGTGCCACAGCCCCTCCACCACCGCCGCTCCAAAGGCGGAGTAGACGACGAGCAGGATCGACCCGCGATCGACGATGCCCAGCAGCCCCTTCCAGCGCGTCACCAGGCCGCCGATCCACGGCCGCAGCAGATGCCCCGCGACGAACGGCACGAGCAGCTGGAACACGATCGATTCGACGGCGGAAAGCGAGAGTCCGCTGCCCTGTCCGCCAATGCCGCCGATCAGCAAGGCGACGAGTGCCGGCGTCACCACAATGCCGATCAGATTGGAGAAAGACGCACTGCACACCGCCGCGGCGACGTTGCCACGTGCGATGGCGGTGAAGGCGATCGACGATTGCACCGTCGAGGGCAGCAGGGTGAGGAATAGCAGGCCGATGCCGACGGCCGGATCGATCCCGGGTGCATGACGCAAGGCGAGACCGAGGACCGGGAAGAGGGCGAAGGTGACCAGCAGCACGGTGAGGTGCAGCCGCCAGTTGCGTGCGCCCTGCCAGATCGCTTCGCGCGACAATTTCGCGCCATGGAGAAAGAACAGCAGCACGATGCCGACGTCCGCCGCCGTCGCGACGATCCCGGCCATCGCCCCACGCGGCGGCAACAGCGAGGCCAGCAACACGGTGGCCAGCAGCAGGAGGATGAACGGTTCGACGAAGGACAGCAGGCGACGCAACATGGCGCCTGTCTAGCCGCTTGCGCCCATTAGGCGAATGCACGTTGCTTCGGATGGGCTGCAGATCGGACAGCCGCGATGCCGCACCTGCCAGAATGCAAAACCCCCACCAGGTCGGTAAACCTGGCGGGGGATTTTGGCGCGCCCGGAACGATTCGAACGTCCGACCCTCAGATTCGTAGTCTGATGCTCTATCCAGCTGAGCTACGGGCGCCAACCGGAGGCGCGCTGATAGCAGACGTTTCGGAGCGCGCAAGTGCGTTGCGCACTTTTTCTTCGCCCCATAGTTACAGCGGCCATGAAAACCGTCGCACTGCTCGCTCTCGTCCCCGTCACCCTGGCCGGCTGTACACGGGATTCGCGTGTCTATCCCTCGCTGGCGCCCCGTGCGGTGGAGCGGGTCGGCTTCGCCGAACCAGTGCGGACCGCCCCCAAGCTGATACCCGACCCGGCACTGGATGCGCAGATCGCGACGCTAAGCGGCCAGCTAACGAAGCTCGCCGACGGTTTCGCGAGCGATGCCCGGACCGCGGAGGCCGCCGCCAGCCACGCCCGGGGAGCCGCAGCGGGCAGCGACGCCTGGCTGGAGGCGCAGACCGCGCTGGCGCAGCTCGACGATTGGCGGGCACAAACCGGCGCGCTGCTGACCGACGTCGAGACGCGCGTCGGCGATCGCGCCACCCAGCTGCAGCCTCCCTATCCGGCGCTGGAGGCGCTCCGCGATGCCATCGCCACGGAGGCCGACCGCCAGGGCGCGACGATCGACCGGCTGCAGGGCGGCCTGGCCAAGGCCTAGCCTGCGCGTCCCGGCGACAGGCGCAGCAGCGGCAGGATCGTCGAATAATCGTCCGTCCAGGCCGGCACGCCGGGCCGTCCGACGATCGCGCGCCAGTCCGGGTCGCCGCCGGTCACGGCGTCCAGCGCCGCCCGATCGCGCGACAAGGCGATCCACTGACTGGGTGAGGCATCGGGATCGAGCGAGGATGGCTGGAAATAATATTCCGCCGCATGCCAGCCACCCGCCCGCGCCGCGGCGGCCACGACCGGCTCGAGGTCGAGAAAGCGATTCGAGATGTGGACGAGGAGAAGGCCACGCTCGCTCAACACCCGGGCATAGGTGGCGAACGCTTCCCGCGTCATCAGGTGCATCGGTATGGCATCCGACGAGAAGGCATCGAGCGCGAGCAGGTCGAGGCTGTCGGCGGGCGATTGCGACAGGCTGACGCGCGCATCGCCGAGCGTGATCGTGGCACCGGGCGTGCAGCGTCGCAGATAGGTGAAGCGTCCTGAATCGCGCGCGATGCGCACCACGGTCGGGTCGATCTCGAAGAAGGTCCAATGCTGACCCGGACGAGCGTAACAGGCGAGCGTGCCCGTCCCCAGCCCGACGATGCCGACGCGCGCGGATTCACCATAGAGCGACGGTACGGCCTGTAATGCCTGCCCCACGCCGGAGCCGGCGACGTAATAGGTCGTCGGCATCCGCTCGCGGGCGGCACTGCCAGTCAGCTGGATGCCGTGGACGGTTGTGCCATGGTCGAGCTCCCGCCGCCCGTCCCCGTCACGGATCGTGTAGACCCCGAAATAGCTCCGCGTCCGCGCGCCCCGCTCCAGCGACAATTCGATGGCGCGCCAGCCCCCGAACAGCACCAGGGCGCTGACCAGCACGGTCGCATAGGCGCGCCGCCGGCCGATCGTCGCCAGGCCGATCACCGCGACCAAGACGAAGGCGAGGCCCTGATGGCGCTCGCCGAAGCGACCGGATGGATCGAACACCGCCGCCGCGATTAGCAGAGCGCAGGTCGCAGCGACGATGCCCCAGGCGATCCGCCGCGAGGCAGCGGACCACCAGAGATCGCGCAGCCAGCCGGTCAGATAGACCTGCGGCACCAGTATGCCGGCGGCGAGGATCAGCAGCGGATATTCGTAGGTCCAGTCGAACATCGCCGGCGCCACCAGACCGGCGAAGGCGCCGCCGAGGGCACCGCCCACCGCCATCGCCAGGTAGAAGCCGGTCAGCCGGTCGGGTTCCGGGCGGAGGCGGTAGAGCTGGGTATGCAGGGCCACCGCCGCCATGAACAGCAGCAGCAGCGCGACGCCGAGATTGGCGAACGGCTGCGTGTTGAAGCCGCCGATGATCACCCCGCCGAACAGCAGGATGGTGATCGGCGCGACGCGGGTCAGGAAATCGGCCGTGTCACGCCGCGCGGCGAAGGCGATCGTGAAGCTCAGCAGATAGAGGCCGAGCGGCAACACCCAGAGCAGCGGCATGGCGACGATGTCGGTGGTGACATAGGTCGATGTCGCCAGCATGAGACCGGACGGCACCGCCGCCAGCGCGACCCAATGCGCGACCCGCCACGGGTTCGCGGGCGCGCTGGTCGGCCGCGCGCGCTCGCCGCTGCCCGCACGCGGCAGCCTGGAGGCGCAGAGGACCACCAGGGCGATCAGCAGCAGATAGCCGGCGCTCCACCCCCAGCGCTGCAGCCGGAGCGCGAACAAGGGCTCGACCAGCAGCGGATAAGCGACGAGCCCGGCGAAGCTGCCGAGGTTGGAGGCGGCATAAAGCCGATAGGGGTCGCCGCCGCTGGCGAGGCCGAACCAGCGTTGGATCAACGGCGCCTGTGCCGACACGGCGAAGAACAAGGGCCCGATCGACACGACCAGCAACCACGGCACCCACCATGCCGGACTCGTCCCGGCGGGCAGGCCGGCGGCGATCAGGCCGATCGGCAGGAACAGCGCGCCGATCGCGAGGACGGCGAGATGCACCGCCGCCTGCAGCCACGGCCGTACCCTCGCCAGGGCGTGGGCATAGGCATAGCCGCACAGCAGCAGCGTCTGGTAGACCAGCATCGCCGAATTCCACACCGCCGGCGCCCCGCCGAGCCGCGGCAGCGCGATGCGCGCGACGAGCGGCTGGACCAGGAACAGCAGGAACGATCCCGTCAGGATCGTCGCGACGAACAGCATCCGCCCGCCGCGACCCATCGGCGCGATGTCGGTCACGCCAGCGCCGGACCGCGGCGTCGATCAGCCATGCAACAGCCGCGCCGCATGCGCCGCGTGATAGGTCAACACGCCCGCACAGCCGGCACGCTTGAACGCCAGCAGCGTTTCCAGCACCAGCGCGTCGCGATCGCCCGCCCCGGCCGCGACCGAGGCCTCCAGCATCGCATATTCACCCGACACCTGATAGGCGAAGACCGGCACCTCGAACCGCTGCTTCACCCGGACGATGATGTCGAGATAGGGCAGCCCCGGCTTGACCATGACGCTGTCGGCCCCCTCCGCCAGGTCGAGCGCCACCTCGCGCAGCGCCTCCTCGGCATTGGCATGGTCCATCTGATAGGTCTTCTTGTCGCCCTTCAGCAGGCCGCGGCTGCCCACTGCATCGCGGAACGGGCCATAGAAGCCGCTGGCATATTTGGCCGCATAGCTCATGATCTGGACGTTGTGGGCGCCCTCGCCTTCCAACGCCGTGCGGATCATGCCGATGCGGCCGTCCATCATGTCGGACGGCGCAACGATGTCGGCGCCGGCGCGCGCCTGATTGAGCGCCTGCTCGATGAGGATGGCGGCCGTGTCGTCGTTGCGAACATAGCCGGCCGCGTCGACCAGCCCGTCGTGACCATGAGTCGTATAGGGATCGAGCGCGACGTCGGTCAGCACGCCGACCTCCGGCACCGCATCCTTGATCGCGCGGGTCGCGCGGCACATGAGATTGTCCGGATTGAGCGCCTCGCGCCCGTCGTCGGTCTTCAGCGCAGCGTCCGTATAGGGGAACAATGCGACGCAGGGGATGCCGAGGTCGCGCGCCTCGCGTGCCCGGGCGACGATGCCGTCGACGGACCAGCGCGACACGCCCGGCAGGCTGTCGATCGGTTGCTCGACCCCCTGCCCCTCCGTCACGAACAGCGGCCAGATCAGGTCGGCCGGGGTGAGGACGTTCTCGGCGTGAAGGCGGCGGCTCCAGGCGGAGGCGCGGGTGCGACGCAGGCGGAGCGCAGGATAGGCAGCGGTCATGACGTTCCTTGCCATGAGGGATCGCGACCCGCTTGCCAAGCGTTGCGCGGCCGTAACCACTGGATGTGCCATGACCGAATTCACCTCGGCCGCGCTGATCGTCAACGCTAAGTCGCGCAAGGGACAGAGGCTGTTCCGCCGCGCCTGTGCGGCGATGGACGGCCTGCCCTTTCCAGTCGATGCCCATGCCGTCGAGGATCCGGACGATCTGGAGGCGACGGTCGAGCGGGCCTTGGCCAAGAAGCCGCAGCTCGTCATTCTGGGTGGGGGCGACGGTACGATCAGCGGGTTGGTCGATCTGCTCGTCGGCAAGGACGTCGTGCTCGGCGTGCTGCCGCTCGGCACCGCCAACAGTTTCGCGCGCACCTTGGGCCTGCCGCTCGATGTCCCCGGCGCGGTGGAGGCGATCCGCACCGGCCGGCGCAAGCGGATCGATCTCGGCATGATCGACAACGACTATTTCGCCAATTGCGCGGCGATGGGGATCAGCCCGCAGATCGCCGAGACCGTGCCGCACAATCTCAAGAAGGTGTTGGGGCGGGTCGGCTATCTCGGTTGGGCCGCCTATCAGTTCGCGCGCTTCAAGCCGTTCACGCTGATCGTCGACGACGGTTCGGGCGAGAAAAGGATGCGCGTCACCGAAGTGCGGATGTCGAACGGCCCCTATCATGGCGGGACCTGGCTGGTCGACGATGCGGCGGTCGATTCGGGTGAGATCGTCGTTCAGGCGGTGGTTGGCCACTACAAGCGCCGATTGGTGCGCAATTGGGCGGCGAGCGTCGTCGGCTCGTCGGCGCGCCATCACGACACCGTCACCTTCCGCGGCAAGAGCCTGCGCGTCGCGACCGAGCCGCCCTTGCCGATCTCGATCGACGGGGAGGTGCGCGCCCATACGCCCGTCACCGCACGGATCGCCGCGGGCGTGATCGAGGTGATGGTGCCGGCGGAAAGTTGAGCCCGTCGCCGCTTAGCCGACCGGCATCTGCTTGCCGGCCGGATCGCTCTGCGACAGCGTCTGCTCATGCGCTTCGTCGTGGCTGACCAAGCGGCCGCGTCGCCACTTGCCGGCACGGTAATAAGCGATCGTCATCACCACCGAGGCGATCGATCCCGCCGGGAAACTCCACCACAGGCCATCCGCCCCCCAGCCGGGCAGCAGCGCGTAGGCGGTGCCGATCCGCACCGGGAATAGCGCGATCGCCAGGATGACCAGCGGCGCAACGACCGCGCCATTGGCGCGCACCGTGGCCGACAGCACCATGGTGACGCCGAACAGGATGAAGCTCCAGCTGACGATCAGGTTGATCTTGCCGGCGATGCCGATCGCGGCGGGGACGTCACCCAGGAACAACCAGAGCACGTGCCTGTCGAGCAAGGCGACGACCGCCACCAGCCCGCCGGTGAGGGCGAGGTTCATCAGCAGTCCCGAACGGGTGATGCGATCGACCCGATCCCAGCGACCGGCGCCGATATTCTGCGCGACCATCGCGCTCACTGCCGCCCCGATCGACATCGCGGGCATCTGGATGTAGGTCCACAGCTGCGTCGCCGCGCCATAGGCGGCGGTGGTGGTGGTACCCTGACGGTTGACCAGCCCGATCATCGCCAGCGCCGATCCGGTCGCGACGAACATCTGTAGGCCCATCGGAATCCCCTTGGCGACGATCGGCCTCAGCTCTGCGCTCGTCGGTCGCAGGTAGCGCCACTCCGCACCGCGCAGCCGGATCGGCAGATCACGGCGGTAGACGAAGGCGAGCAGGGCGATCAGCGCCACCGCATTGCCGATCACCGTGGCGGTCGCCGATCCGGCGATGCCGAGTGCCGGGATCGGCCCCAGTCCCCGGATCAGCACGGGGTTGAGCGTCACGTCGATCACCGAACCCAGCGCCATGAAGCGCAGCGGCGTCACCGAATCGCCCGTGCCGCGCAGCGCCATACTGATCAGCGTCGCCAGAAATCCCATCGGCATCGACAGGAAGATGATCTGGAGATAGTCGCGCGCCAGCGGGAAGACCTCCGCCGGGGTCGCCAGCGCATGGAGGATCACCGGCGCCGCAGCGATGCCGATCGCGACCACAGCGAGCGAGGCAACGCCGAACAGGCCCAGCGCCGCGCCGAACACGCGCCGCACCGCGTCGATGTCACGCCGGCCCATGTTCTGGCCGATCAGGATCGTCGCCGCCATGCCGAAGCCGAAGACCGCGGCCACCAGCAGGAACAGCACCAGATTGGCGTTGGTGGTCGCCGCCAGCGCACGCTCGCCCAGCAACTGGCCGATCCAGATCGCGTTGATCGACCCATTGACCGACTGCAGAATGCTGGAGCCGAGCGTCGGCAAAGCGAAGAGCAGCAGCGTCCGCCCGATCGGCCCGCTGGTCAGATCGCGTGGCGGGCGCCCGGCCATGCGCTCAGCCCAGCCGCGCCAGCGCGGCGGACAGGCGCTCCGCCTCGGCGCTCTTGTCGGCATGATCGGCGCGCGCCTTGTCGACCGCCTCCGGCTTGGCCCGCTCGACGAAGCTCGGATTGTTCAGCCGGCCGGCCAGCCCGTCGCGCTCCTTCTCCGCCGCGGCGATCGCCTTGGTCAGGCGCGTACGCTCGGCGTCGAGATCGATGACCCCCTCCAGCGGCAATACGAAGGTCGCCTCGTCGACGACGACCTGCGCCGCTCCGCCCGAAGGCGCGTCGCCGGCGGAGAGATCGACGCGCGCGAGACGAGCGATCACCGCCGTCTGGCGTGCAAGCCGGGCCTCAGTCCCCTCCCCGGCGCCGCGGACATGAAGTGGCAGTCGGGCACCCGGCGGGACGTTGAGCTCAGTCCGCGCAGCGCGAATCTCGCCGACCAGGCGGATCAGCCAGTCGACCTCCGCCTCCGCAGCGGGATCAAGACTCCGGGCATCCGCCATCGGCCAGCGGGCGACGAT
>JAEWJQ010000079.1 GCA_023386515.1 Pseudomonadota bacterium
GCGTCACCTTGCGGTCGGCGAGCAGCTTGCCGACGCGCGCGACCTGGATGTCGACGATCGGCCCCATATGGCCTTGGCCCAGCCGGTGGAACAGGATCACCTCGTGCAGCCGGTTGAGGAATTCCGGCCGGAAATGCGCGCGGACGATCTCCATCACCTGCGGCTCGACGGTCTCGACCGGCTGTCCCTCTTCCAGATTGGCGAGATACTGGCTGCCGAGATTGCTCGTTAGGATGATCAGCGTGTTGCTGAAATCGACCGTGCGGCCCTGTCCGTCGGTCAGGCGACCGTCGTCGAGTACCTGCAGCAGCACGTTGAACACGTCGCCATGCGCCTTCTCGACCTCGTCGAACAGCACGACCTGATAGGGCCGGCGCCGCACCGCCTCGGTCAGCACGCCGCCTTCCTCATAGCCGACATAGCCGGGAGGGGCGCCGATCAGGCGGGCGACGGCGTGCTTCTCCATGAATTCACTCATGTCGTTGCGCACCATCGCGGCTGGATCGTCGAACAGGAATTCGGCCAGCGCCTTGGTCAGCTCGGTCTTGCCGACGCCGGTCGGGCCGAGGAACAGGAACGAGCCGAGCGGCCGGTTAGGGTCCTGCAAACCCGCACGCGCCCGTCGCACTGCGGTGGAGACGGCGCGGACGGCATCGGCCTGGCCGATGACGCGCTGGCCGAGCACCTCCTCCATCTTGAGCAACTTCTCACGCTCGCCCTCCAGCATCCGGTCCACCGGTACGCCGGTCCAGCGGCTGACGACGCCGGCGATGTCGTCGGCGGTGACCTCCTCGCGCAGCATCGCGCCCTTGGTCGCGCCCGCCGCCTCCGCCAGCTGCTTCTCCAGCGCGGGGATGCGGCCGTAGGACAGCTCGCCCGCCTTGGCGAGATCGCCCTGGCGCTGCGCCTGCTCCAGCTCGAGCCGGGCGGCATCAAGTTGTTCCTTGAGCTTGGCCTCGCCGGCGATCTTGTCCTTTTCGGCCTGCCAGCGCGCGGTCAGCTCGGCGGACTGCTGTTCGAGGTTGGCGAGTTCGTCCTCCAGCGTCTCCAGCCGGTCGATGCTGGCGGCGTCCGTCTCGCGGCGCAGTCCCTCGCGCTCGATCTTGAGGCGAAGGATGCGGCGGTCGAGCGCCTCGATCTCCTCTGGCTTGCTCTCCACCTCCATGCGGATGCGGCTGGCGGCCTCGTCCATCAGGTCGATCGCCTTGTCGGGCAGGAAGCGGTCGGTGATGTAGCGGTTGCTGAGCGTCGCCGCCGATACGAGCGCGCCGTCGGTGATCCGCACGCCGTGGTGCAGCTCATACTTCTCCTTCAGTCCGCGCAGGATCGAGATCGTGTCCTCGACCGTCGGCTCGCCGACGAACACGGGCTGGAAGCGCCGCTGGAGCGCCGGGTCCTTCTCGATATATTTGCGATATTCATCGAGCGTGGTGGCGCCGACGCAATGCAGTTCGCCGCGGGCGAGCGCAGGCTTGAGCAGGTTGCCCGCGTCCATCGCGCCTTCCGATTTGCCCGCGCCGATCAGCGTGTGCATCTCGTCGATGAACAGGATGATGTCGCCCTCGGCCTGCTTGACCTCGTCGAGCACGCCCTTCAGCCGCTCCTCGAACTCGCCGCGATACTTCGCACCGGCGATCAGCGCGCCCATGTCGAGCGCCATCAGCCGCCGGTCCTTCAGCGTGTCGGGCACGTCGCCGTTGGCGATGCGCAGCGCCAGCCCCTCGGCGATCGCGGTCTTGCCGACACCGGGTTCGCCGATCAGCGCCGGGTTGTTCTTGGTGCGGCGGGCGAGGATCTGGATGGTACGACGGATCTCCTCGTCGCGACCGATCACGGGATCGAGCTTGCCGTCGCGCGCCGCCTCGGTCAGGTCGCGCGCGAACTTCTTCAACGCGTCGTACCGATCCTCGGCGCTCGCGGTATCGGCGGTACGGCCGCCGCGCAGCTGGTTGATGGCGGCGTTGAGCGCTTCGGCGCGGACGCCCGCCGCCTGCAGCGCCTTGCCGGCCGCGGTGTTGAGGCTGAGCGCGAGCGCGACCAGCAGCCGTTCGACGGTGACGTAGCTGTCGCCCGCCTTTTGCGCGATCTGCTCGGCCTGATCGAGCACGCGGACCGCGTCGTTCGACAGACCGGGCGAATTTTGAGCACCCGAGCCCGAGACGGCGGGGATCTTCGCCAAGGCGGCATCGGTCTCGATCACGGCGCGCCGGGCGTCGCCGCCGGCAGACTGGATCAGCCCGGCCGCCATGCCTTGCTCGTCTTCGAGCAGCGCCTTGAGCACATGTTCGGGCGCGATCTGCTGATGATTCATGCGGATCGCGACGGTCTGCGCGGATTGCAGGAAGCCCTTCGCGCGGTCGGTGAATTTTTCGAGGTTCATCTGGATGCCCTGTTTCCTTTGGGTGTCAGATGGTGTTGTATTTGAGCAACACAAGGGGGTGGCGGCCGCGCCGTGAAGATCGTGGCCGTCTGTCGTTCGTCAAGCAACTGTGTACGGTCGACAAGCCCCAATGCTATTGCGCGACCGTTTTCGACCGTTATGCTCCCCTCAAACACCGGATGGGGAGACTCCGAATGAAGACGCTTTGGCTCGCTGGCGCGGCATTGACTGCGCTTGCCACACCGCTGTCCGCCCAGACCGCTAAGCCGGTCCCTGCCGCGGAACTGGTCCGTCAGGTCAACATCCCCTATCAGCAGTTCACGCTCGCCAATGGGTTGCGCGTCATCGTCCATACCGATCGCAAGGCGCCGGTCGTGGCGGTCAGCGTCTGGTACGATGTCGGCGCCAAGCACGAGCCGAAGGGTTCGACGGGATTCGCGCATCTGTTCGAGCATCTGATGTTCAACGGATCGGAAAACGCGCCCGGCGACTTCTTCGAGCCGCTGAAACAGGTCGGCGCGACCGACTTCAACGGCACCACCAATCTCGATCGCACCAATTATTTCGAGACGGTGCCGACCGCGGGACTCGACCGCGCACTGTATCTCGAATCGGATCGCATGGGTTATCTGCTCGGGGCGATCAATCAGGCCAAGCTCGACGAACAACGTGGCGTCGTCCAGAACGAGAAGCGGCAGAACGACAACCAGCCCTATGGTCTGGTGCAGTACAAGGTCACCGAAGGCCTGTTCCCCGCGACCCATCCATATGGTCATACCACGATCGGCTCGATGGCCGATCTCGACGCGGCGAGCGTCGATACGGTCAAGAACTGGTTCCGCGACCATTACGGCCCCAACAATGCGGTGCTGGTGCTCGCCGGCGACATCGACGTCGCCACGGCGAAGCCGCTGGTCGAGAAGTATTTCGGGGCGATCAAGGCAGGGCCGAAAAGTGTTCGGCCGAACGCGCCCGTTCCCACGCTCGCCGCGCCCAAGGCGGAAACGATCAAGGATCGGGTCGCGGCCGTGATGGTCAGCCGTTTCTGGACGATCCCCGGCGGCAACGATCCCGACTCCGCCGCCTTGGAAGTCGCCGGTTCGGTACTGGGTGGTCTGGCGTCGAGCCGCCTCGACAATATCCTCGTCAAGCAGGAGAAACTGGCCGTCAACGTGTCGGCCGGCGCGAGCCCGGGCGCGCAGGTCGGCACCTTCTCGATCCGCGCGATCGTGCGGCCGGGCGTCCACCCTTCGCTGGTCGGACAGCGGATCGATGCGATCCTCGCCGATTTCCTGAAGAACGGCCCGACTGCGGACGAGGTCAATCGCGTCGTCACCACCCGCGCGGCCGGGACGATCGAGGGGCTCGAATCGGTCGGCGGCTTCGGCGGCAAGGCGGTCGCGCTGGCGCAGGGCGCGCTGTTCTACGACGATCCGGGCTATTACAAGAAGCGGCTGGCGGCGCTGGCCGCGCAAACCCCCGCCAGCGTCAAGGCGGCGGCGGACAAGTGGCTGACCCGCCCGGTCTATGCGCTGACCGTCGAGCAGGGACCGCGCGACGCCTATGAAGAGGCGCGGGTGCCGGCACAGACGCCGGTCGTCGCTGCGCCCGATACGCCGGTGAAGGGTACGCGCGGGCCGCTGCCGGCGGTCGGTCAGGTCGCGGCGCTCAGCTTCCCGACGGTGCAGCGCGCGCGCCTGAAGAACGGGATCGAACTGGTCTATGCGCAGCGCAATGCGGTGCCGGTGACCCAGATGGCGCTGTCGTTCGACGCGGGTACTGCCGCTGACGTGCCGAACAAGCTCGGTACGCAGGGTGTGACGCTAGCGATGATGGACGAGGGCATCGACGGGCTGAACTCGATCCAGCTCGCCGAGGCCAAGGAGCGGCTCGGCGCCAATATCGGCGCCGGCAGCAGCACCGATCGCACCATTCTGGAACTGGAGGTGCCCAGTGCCAATCTCGTCCCCGCGCTCGACCTGTTCAGCAAGATCGCGCGCGCACCGACCTTCCCCGACGCCGAACTGGCTCGCGTCAAGCAGCAGACGCTCACTGGCATCGCGCAGGAATTGACCAGCCCCAACGGCTTGGTCGGCCGCGTCCTGCCGCCGCTCGTCTACGGTCCGGCCTTCCCCTATGCCAAGGCGCAGGGGGCGGGGGATCCGCGCGCCGTTGCCAGCCTGACCCGCGCCGACCTCATCGCCTTCCAGCAGGCGTGGCTGCGGCCCGACAAGGCGAAGGTGTTCGTCGTCAGCGACCGGCCGCTCGCCGAGGTCAAGGCCGCGCTCGACGCGCGGTTCGGCGATTGGCAGCCGACCGGGGCGGCGGGCGTCAAGGACTTCTCCGCGCCGCCGCAGCCGTCCGCGCCGAAGATCGTGCTGGTCGACCGGCCGGACAGCCCGCAGTCGGTGATCGTCGGGGCGATCCCGACCACGCTGAAGCGGACGCAGGATACCTTGCCGCTGACCACCGCCAACGACGCGCTGGGCGGCAGCTTCCTCAGCCGGCTCAACATGGACCTGCGCGAGACGCGCCACTGGTCCTATGGCGCCAACGGCCGCTTCCAGACCGCGGTCGAGGCCACGCCCTATGTGATCAGCGCCCCGGTCCAAGCCAACCAGACCGGCCCGTCGCTCGCTTCGGCGCGGGAGGACGTGATCGGCTTCCTCGGCAAGCAGCCGATGACGCAGGAGGAGTTCGATCGCGCGATCAAGGGCGGGATCAATGCGCTGCCCGGCAGCTACGAAACGTCGGACGCGGTGCTCGCGGCGATGCAGGGCAACGACACCTACAAGCGCCCCGACGATTACCAGATGACGCTGGCGACCCGGTTGCGCGGCTTCACGCTTCCGCAGCTCAACGGCGCCATCCAGGGCGCGCTCGATCCCAAGCGGACGATCTGGATCGTCGTCGGCGATGCCGCCAAGGTGAAGCCGCAGCTTGACACCCTGGGGCTGCCGGTCGAGGTCGTACCGGCGAGCGCGGTCGCCGGCACCCCTGCCGGCGCAGCGCCGGTCGCAAAGTAACCCTTTGTTTCTCGGAGAG
Source organism: Pseudomonadota bacterium (assembly GCA_023386515.1). The sequence continues at coordinate 5,426 of JAEWJQ010000079.1, forward strand.
TGATGATGGCCGAAATCGACGGCACCTGGGACTGCACGGTCAAGTCGCCGCTGGGCGACCAGAACATGACGCTGACCATCGCCACCGACGGAGGCAGCTTCACCGGCACCGCGTCGGGCGCGATGGGGTCGAGCGACATCAGCGGCGATGCCGCCGGCAATACGATCACCTGGAAGCAGCAGATGACCTCGCCGATGCCGATGACGCTCGACATCGAGGCGACCGCGGACGGCGACACGCTGACCGGATCGGTCGGCGCCGGCGCCTTCGGCAGCTTCCCGCTGTCGGGGACCCGCACCGCGTGAGGATCGCTCCACGCTGAATACCGGGCCCGTCCCGCTCCACCGCTGGTGGCAGCGGGGCGGGCCTTTTTCGTTGCACCGCCCGCCATGTTGACGGGCTCGTCGTCTTGAGGAGGATGTCGATGAACCGCCCGCTGCTGCTCGCCAGCGCTTTCGCCCTGTTGGCCACCGCCGGCGCCGCCCCGGCGCAGCAGCGGGTGAAGCCGGTGACCTGGACCGAACGGCCCGCCACCCCGCCGGTGGTGCCCGATGCGTACGGCTATACCCGCCGCGTCGTCGACATCCCGATGCGCGACGGGATCAAGCTGCACACGGTGATCGCCATTCCCAAGGGCGGCCGCGATCTCGGCATCCTGATGACGCGCACGCCCTATGATGCGGAAAGCGCGCTCGGCGCCAACCCCAGCGGCTATGCCGCGCCGACCGACGACGGCACCACCGGCGCCGATCCGATCACCGCCGGCGGCTATATCCGCGTTTTCCAGGACGTCCGCGGGATGCACAAGTCGCAGGGCGGCTATGTCATGAATCCGGCCCCGGTCGGCACGCCATCCAATCCCAGCAAGGTCGACGATTCGACCGACACGTACGACACGATCGACTGGCTGGTGAAGAACGTGAAGGAATCGAACGGGCGGGTCGGCATCACCGGCATCAGCTACGACGGCTTCCTGTCGCTGATGCCGCTGATCAACCCGCATCCGGCGCTTAAGGTGGCGGTGCCGATGAACCCGATGGTCGATGGCTGGCGGGGCGACGACTGGTTCCACAACGGTGCTTTCCGCCAGACGATGATGCCCTATATCCTCAGCCAGCAGGCGACCGCGGCGGCGGACACGCCGTTCCGCACCGGCTATTCGGACGATTACGAATATTATCTGAAGGGTGGATCGGCTGGCGCGATCGCCGCCGCGACCGGCGTCGACAAGATGGGCTTCTTCCAGAAGATCCTCGAACACCCGGCCTACGACAGCTATTGGCAGAGCCAGGCGATGGACAAGGTGCTCGCCGACCAGCCGCTCAAGGTGCCGGTCATGCTGGTCGACGGCCTGTGGGATCAGGAGGACATCTACGGCGCGCCCGCGGTCTATCGCGCGCTCAAGCCCAGGGATACGCGTGGCGACATGGTCTTCCTGTCGGCCGGCCCCTGGTTCCATGGCCAGGAGGCGGGCAACGGTGACGCACTGGGCGCGATCAAATGGGACAGCGACACCGCCAAATGGTGGCGCCGCAACGTGCTGGCGCCGTTCCTCGCGCATTATCTGAAGAGCGACCAGCCGGCGATGGACGTCGCGCCGGTGACCATCTTTCGCACCGGCACCAACGAATGGCAGCGGCTGCAATCCTGGCCGACGGTCGCCGCCGCATCGGCCTCGCGGCTGTACCTGAAGCCGGGCGGCGCCTTGGGCTTCACGCCGGCCGAGGGGAACGCACAGACGGTCGACTATGTCTCCGACCCGGCGGCTCCGGTCAGCTTCCGCGTCCGGCCCAACAAGCCGACCTATGCCCCCGGTTCGACCTGGCGGCAGTGGCTGGTCGACGATCAGCGGGCGGTCTCGGGCCGGCCGGACGTGATCACCTTCGAAACCGAGCCGCTGACGCAGGCGGTCACCGTCGCCGGCGTGCCGGAGGTGCATCTGAACGCCTCGACCAGCGGCACCGACAGCGACTGGGTGGTCAAGCTGATCGACGTCTATCCGGAAGGGCTGAAAGCCGACACGACCATGGGCGGCTATCAGCTGGCGGTATCCATGGACATCTTCCGCGGCCGCTATCGCGAGAGCCTGTCCCAGGCCAAGGCGCTGACCCCCAACGTCCCGCTCGGCTATCAATTCGCGCTGCCGATGGTGAACCACGTGTTCCAGCCGGGGCACCGGATCATGGTGCAGGTCCAGTCGAGCTGGTTCCCACTCTACGATCGCAATCCGCAGACCTTCGTCCCCAACATCTTCCGCGCCCAGCCCGCCGATTACATCAAGGCGACGCAGAAGGTGACGGTGGCGGGACCGGACGAAAGCTTCATCGCGCTGCCGGTGGTGAAGTAACGGTGGACGG
>JAEWJQ010000167.1 GCA_023386515.1 Pseudomonadota bacterium
GAGGGGGACCGCCGCAGGCGGTGGAGGGGGGCTTCCGCGAGAGCCGATCGACATTCGGCCTAGCAGGCCATGTTTCGTCATCCCCGCGCAGGCGGGGATCCAGAACCGCTGACGTCACGGCTCTATAAGCAGCCTCCGCGCGTCTGGATTCCCGCCTTCGCGGGAATGACGGCGGGGCGTTTACAAAGCCTGCGATGCTGGGTGTCGATCGGTCCTAGCGCTTCCCGTTGAGGTCGCCCCCTCTTCCGTTAGCGCTCACGCGCTGCCACCTCCCCGCGAGCGGGGAGGAATGGCCGTTACTGTCCCTTCGGACCCTGCTGCGGGCTGTCGCCGCCCAGGATCGCGGCGCGGGCGGCGGCGCGCTCGTCGAGGCTGACGACGCCGTCGTGGTTGGTGTCGTAGCGCGAGGCGATCGCACGGAACAGGCCCTGCATCTCCGCCGGCGACACCTTGCCGTCGTGATTGGCGTCGGCGGTGTTGAACCAGGCATTCGCCATCGCCTTGGCCTTGGCCTCCGGCATCGGCGCCTTGCCGACGTTCATCCGCTCGACCCGCGCGTCGATCTCGGCGCGGCTGAGGAAGCCGTCGTGGTTGGTGTCGGTGCGGTTGAACTCGGCGCGGATCTTGGGATCGACCTTGTCGGCGGCGGGCGAGGTCGCGGCGACGAGCAGCAGCGGCAGGGTGGCGAGCGGAAGACGCGTCATGATCGGCTTTCGAAAGGGGAAGGGACGGATCGGCCTAACCACTAGCCGCCGCCGGTTAAACCCGAACTGAACACACGGACCGTTGCGCCCGCCCGCCCTTCGCCCTAGGGGCGCGGCCATCATCCGCAGTCGAAGGGTTTCGCCGTGACCGATCCGATCAACCGTGTCGTCCTCGCCGATTCGGGCGGCCTCGATACGAGCGTGATCCTGAAATGGCTGCAGCAGACGTATCAATGCGAGGTCGTCACCTTCACCGCCGACCTCGGCCAGGGCGAGGAGCTGGAGCCCGCGCGCAAGAAGGCAGAGATGGCCGGGGTGAAGCCCGAGCATATCTTCATCGACGATCTGCGCGAGGAATTCGTGCGCGACTACGTCTTCCCGATGATGCGCGGCAATGCGCTTTACGAGGGGCTGTACCTGCTCGGCACGTCGATCGCCCGGCCGCTGATCGCCAAGCGCCAGATCGAGATCGCCAAACAAGTCGGCGCCGACGCGGTCAGCCACGGCGCGACCGGCAAGGGCAACGACCAGGTCCGCTTCGAGCTCGGCTATTACGCGCTCAATCCCGACATCAAGGTGATCGCGCCGTGGCGCGAATGGGATCTGACCAGCCGCACCAAGCTGATCGAGTTCGCCGAGGCGCACCAGATCCCGGTCGCCAAGGACAAGCGCGGCGAATAGCCCTTCTCGCCCGATGCCAACCTTCTCCACACCTCGTCGGAGGGCAAGGTGCTCGAGGATCCGTGGCAGGAGGTGCCGGACTATGTCTACAGCCGCACCGTCAATCCGGAGGATGCGCCCGACGCGCCCGAATATATCACCATCGACTTCGAGCGCGGCGACGGCGTCGCGCTGAACGGCGAGGCGACAAGCCCGGCGGAATTGCTCACCAAGCTCAACGAGCTCGGCCGCAAGCATGGCATCGGCCGGCTCGACCTGGTCGAGAACCGCTTCGTCGGGATGAAGAGCCGCGGCATGTACGAGACGCCGGGCGGCACCATCTATCATCTCGCCCATCGTGGCATCGAGCAGATCACGCTCGACCGCGGCGCCGCGCACCTTAAGGACGAGCTGGCGCCGCGTTATGCGGAACTGGTCTACAACGGCTGCTGGTGCTCGCCGGAGCGCGAGATGTTGCAGGCGGCGATCGACCATAGCCAGCTCAAGGTGTCGGGCACGGTGCGGCTCAAGCTGTACAAGGGCGGCGTCTATGTGGTCGGGCGCAAGTCGCCCAATTCGCTCTATTCGGAGAAGGTGGTGACCTTCGAAGACGATCAGGGCGCCTATGACCAGCGCGACGCGGCGGGCTTCATCAAGCTCAACGCGCTGCGCCTGCGCCTGCTCGGCCGGCGGGATCGCTGATCCGCGACCCCTCCCGCAAGGAAGGGGTTTAGGGGCCCCTTAACCACATCGCTCTAGACCCGCCGGCATGGCCCGGCGGCTCCGTTCCGATGCGCTGATCGCGCTCGCCCTCGCCCTGTTGCTGGGCATGGTGTGGACGATCCGCGACCGGGGCGATCTGGCGCAACTGCGCCTGCCCGATACCGACGACGTGATGCGGCTGGCGCAGGTGCGCGACTGGCTGGCGGGGCAGGCGTGGGGCGACCTGCGCCAATACCGGCTCGCCGGCGGCCTGCCGATGCACTGGACGCGGCTCGCCGACCTTGGTCCGGCGGCGCTGATCGTCATGCTGCGGCCGGTGCTCGGCCCGCACGGCGCCGAGGTGGCGGCGGTGGCGGCCTGGCCGATCCTGCTGTTCGCCGCGGCTTTGTGCCTCGTCATCCGCATCGCCCGCCGGCTCGGCGGGAGCACGATCGCGGCAACCGCCGGTGTGGTCGCGGCGCTCGCCTATCCGGCGACGACGGTCTTCGTGCCCGGCCGGATCGATCATCATGGTCTGCAAATGGTGCTGCTGCTCGGCGCTGTGCTTGGCCTGCTCGACGGCCGTGCCCGCGGTGCGGCGGCGGCGGGCGCGGCGGCGGGCGCCAGCCTGATCGTCGGGCTGGAGACCGCGCCTTTGCTGGCGATGCTGGGCCTGTGGCTGACGATCCGCTGGACAAACGGGGCCGTGCAAACGGCGGCCGAGCGCTGTCCTACAAGCGTGGGCGGTGATAGGATGCGGTCGTCACCACATGCTCTTTCTCATCGTCGGTCCGTTGTTGCCCGGACGGAAGGCGAAGATTGCCCGTCCAGGCGTCAATTGTGTCAAGATTCGCCGGAATCGCCTGGCATCGTAGCGGCCTCTCAAATGGCCGACGATGCGATCGGCGCCTTCGCCGTCGGCGCCTTGGTCGCGCTGCTGATCGGGCGGGCGGTCTTCGCCGGCGATGCCTTCGACTATGCCGCATGCGACGGCTTCACGCGCGTCGCGTGGCAGGCGGCGCTGACGATGCTCGTCGCACCGATCCTGCTCGCGGGCCTCGGTCCTTCGC
>JAEWJQ010000222.1 GCA_023386515.1 Pseudomonadota bacterium
GCGCGGCTGCGCGTGCGCACCGCGCGCGGCGCGGCCGCCGAGCGCGTCGACGCGACGCGCAACGGCTTTCCGTTCCGCCGGTTCGAGACGCAGAAGGTCTGGAAGGTGGTGACCGATACGCCGCGGCTGCTCAGCCTATCGGCGCAATCCTACGAATACACTGGCGGCGCGCACGGCAATTCGGCGACGGCGACCTTGGTCTGGGACAAGGCGTCGCGCCAGCGGCTCGCGCCGATTGCATTGTTCACCGCGCCCGCTGCGTTCGAAGCGGCGGTCCGCACCAGCTATTGCCAGCGGCTGAAGGCGGAACGGACGCGCCGACTCGGCGCCGCGGTCGGCGGCGGGGCGGACGATCCGTTCGCACGATGCCCGGCCTTCAAGGATCTGGTGCTGCTGCTCGGCTCGACCGATCGCCGGCACATCGACCGGATCGGGCTGGTCGCCGATCCCTATGTCGCCGGTTCCTATGCGGAAGGCCGCTACGAAATCGACCTGCCGGTGACCGCCGCCCTCCTCGCCACGGTCAAACCGGCATACCGGGCCGCCTTCTCCATCGGCTGAGGGCGGCATGGGGCGACGGGGCGTTGGATCACCGCCGCCCCGAACACCGCTCAGCTGTTGGCGCCGCTGATCCTGATCGTCCCGTTGATTCCCGCCGGGAAGAAGCCGCCTGATGCCACGGAGAGGGCAGAAGTGTAGAAGATGCCCAATGCCTGTTCGGGCGAGCGCCGGATCGCGCTCCAGTTCGTGCCATCGGTGATGTCGAGGTTGGGATTGACCGTGACATTGCCCTTCTTGTCGATGGTCGCCGAACCCAGGCTTTGATCCCGGCCGCCGGGGCCATCGAACGGGTTGCGCGCGACGGCCATCGAATAGGCTCTGGCGAACAGGGTAGTGGGGCCCGTGACCTTCGCCAGCGCCTCGGCCGCGGCACGGGCGAAGAGGACGTTTCGCAACAGCCCGTCCGTCGCCGCCACGCCGGCGGTCAGCGGGCCGAAAGTCTTGCGGACGCTGACGTCCATCTGCCACGCGAGTTCGTCCATCGCGCTGGTCACGACGGCGGACAGGCCGATCGCCCCGAGGAGGAAGTCATTCTCCGACGCGAACGGATCGTAGAAGCTGGTGGGCGGCGTGGAGCTGATCGGCACGGCGAAGGCCTGGAACGGGCTTCCCTGCCCGGCCGCGAAACTGATCGCCGGCTGCGCGGTCACGGCATTGCCCAGCGACTGGCGGAGAAAGGCGACGCGCGCCACCACCGTCGACGTCGCCTCGCGGACCGCGGCGATCAGTTTGGTGTCGGTGAACCCGATCGCGCGCCCGCCCGACACCTGCCCCAGCGTGCCGCTACCCGTCGTCAACGCTGCTGGCAGCGCCACGCCATCGAGCGAGATTTTGAGATAGTTCGCCAACAGATAGTGGATCTGCAGGGCGAAATTGAGCCGGTTGGCGTCCGTCGCCGTATAGGTCGGCGGCGCGCTGACCGCGGTCGTCGAGGCGGTCGGCAACGGTACGCTTTCCGCACCGACGATGCCGTCGTTGCACGCCGACAGCAGCGTCAAGCCGCCGGCCGTCAGCGACGCCCCTCCCACGAGCCGCAGGAAATGCCGGCGACTGCCGGCCGGCGCTTTATCGTGCATGGTCATTATTCCCCCTCCAATTGCCTGTCGTTCGGTCACCCGTTCAATTTGCCGCACTGCGCACGATCCCGCCGGAAATCCCCTTCGGGAAGAATCCCCCGGCGGATGCCGCGGCGGAGGTCATGAACAGGACGTTCAACACCTGTTGCGGCGTCCGCGCCAGATAAAGGCCGTTGGCATCCGTCACGGTCAGGCGCGTCGCGATCTGCCCGTCGGCTTGCATCGCTGGCGAGAGGCCGCGGTCTGTGCTGGCGGTGCCGTCGATCGCGTCACGCCAGGCGGCGACCTTGTCGACCATGGCCAGGATGCCCGGCGTTTGCGCGGAAAGATCATACAACATCGATCGGACGCTGGTGACGCTGCTGGCCAGCGTGGCGGCCATCGAACTCATCATCGCCATGGCGATCGGGTTGGTCATGTCGGCGAGGATCGACGCGTAGGCCGATGCCTGGACGCTCAACAGCATCTCCGCCCCGATCAGGCAATTGGTCGGCGACGTATAGGGACTGAACTGTTCGTCCGGTCCGATCGCACCGGCCAGTTGCAGCATCGCCGTGAACGCGCTCGGACGATAGTCGATCTCGGACTGCGCAACCGAATCGCCACGCAACATGCCGCGTATCGTCAGCGTCTGATACCAATGTTCGTCTGCGATTTCCTGGATGCGATTCTGCAATATGCGATCGTCCGGATTGGGGAACTTCACCTGCTGAAGGTTGGCGGCAATGACCCCGGCATCGCCGTAAATCTCGCCGGCACGGATATATTGAGCCGGAAGCTGGCGATTATCGCCGTAGATGACGAATTGCAGATAGTTCGTCACCAGATATTGCAGGTGGAGGGCGAATTGCAGCGGCACGGTATCCACCGATGAGCTGACGTTGGCACGCGCCTCCGCCGCCAGACCGGCCAGCATCGCCCCCCCGAGCAACGCGCCCAGCGCTGCGCGACGTCCCGACAGGCCGCCGTCGCCGGCGACCGCCGCCCCTTCATCGATCATCGCCTGTGCGATCGTTCGTTTCTGCACAAATCCTCTCCCCCATTGGCTTGCGCGCCTATCCTGCTGTGAGTCCCCGATATCTTTCCGACCGGGCCCCGACATCATTCGGTCGCTGCAGCGATGCTTATCGCTCTGCTTTTTTTGTTGGACAAGTCCAAATCGAACAATAATTATACGACAAGTTGGAGGGTCGGGGAGCCACTCGATCGAACCGGACGATCATGGGGGAGGAATTATATGTCCACGTACGTCAGGCGTTTTGCTGGAGCAGCCATTTCGGCTATGGCAGTCTCGCTCGCCGCCAATGCCGCACAGGCACAGAATAGTCCTGCTGATTCTGGGACATCGACTAAACAACAGAGAGCATCTATCGGCGATGCCACCGATGGGTCCTTGCCCTCTTCGAAGGTGCGAAAGAAGAATAAGAAGCACGCCGCCGAATCGACTCCGAACGTCCGCAATGAATCGGGCCGCCTGGAAGGCGATGTCGTCGTCACCGGGTTGCGGGAGAATGTGAAGAGCGCGCGCAGTGCCAAGCGACGGGCGCAGCAAATCGTAGATGTCGTGCTGGCTCAAGACATTGGCAAATTGCCCGACAAGAATGTTGCGGAAGCATTGGCGCGGGTTCCCGGTATCCAGATCGATCGCGACCGTGGCGAGGGCGGCAGGGTGTTGATCCGCGGCCTCGACGGCGTGATGACAACCGTCAACGGGTCGCCGTCCTTCTCCGGGGTCGACCGCACGACCAATCTTAACGACATTTCGTCCGACCTCGTCGCCGGCATCGAAGTGTACAAGACGCGGACCCCGGATCAGGTGGAAGGCAGCCAGACGGGCGTCATCAACCTGACGCTGCGGCGGCCCACCGACTTTCACGAGGGCGCGACCTATGCGGTCAGCACCCGGTTCGATTATGCGGACCGGATCAAGAAGCTGAATCCCTATTACAGCGCTCTGGTCGCCTATAACGGCGACACGCCGATCGGCCGCATGGGCTTTTCCGTGAACGGCACCTGGAACAAGGTCGGGTATAACGAAGACCTGCGGTTCAACGAGGTGCCGAACCAGCAGTACAACATCAGCCAGCCGGTCCTGCCGACCTCGACCCCGGCGCGTATCTACCTGCCCTTCCGTGTCGGCTTCGCCGGTACCAACGGCTGGTCAAAGCGCGGGGCGTTCCAGATCTCCTCGCAATGGAAGCCGGACGATCATTGGGCGATCACCGTGGAAGGCGGCTACAGCAATCGCCAGGCCCTGCAGACCGACAGCACCTTCTGGGTGCCGATCACCTATTCGGAATCGATGAACGCGCCGCCCAGCCTGTCGAACGTCGTGCTGGCCGACGACGGTCGGCTGGTGAAATCCGTATCCCTCTACGGGCTGGATCCGATGGGCCCCGGCCGCCAATCCTATCTCGAAACGACCAAGGGCTATAATGGCCGTTTCCAGGTCCAGTATAATAGCGACCGGATCGAGGTGAACGCCTGGGCCAATTACGCGATGTCGCGTCTCGATGCCGACAGCCTGTACCATTCCGTCCGCTTCAGCCAGCAGCCGCGGGTCGACGTCGTCTTCAACGACACCACCGACCCGCTCGGCGGCGTCAGGGTCGATTTCAGGAACATCGATACGCTCGACCCCAAGAACTACGTCTATATCGACAATTTCGGGCAGCAGCTGCAACGCCGGCTCAGCGCGGAAACCGAGATCAAGGCCGATTTGAAGCTCAACACCTTTTTCCGCTTCATCGATTATCTGAAGATCGGCTTCCGCTACAACAATCGATCGTACAGCAACAATTACGCCAGCAATTGGTATGCGTCGCTCCGGCTGCCGATCGCAGCGCTGCCGAAATACCATCTTGTCCCGGTCGGCTACAACTTTCAGAATGGCTCCAACGCCAATTGGATGATCGGCGACAGCGACTCGATCCGTGCAAGCTTCCCGCTGATCCGTTCGATATTGTCGCCAATCTATCCCGACCTTGCCGCGCCTTACCCGAGCTTCGACCCGTCACAACATTTCGGCGGCGGCGAGCGGGGCTTCGCCTATTACGGCCAGTTCCACTATAACGTGAAACTGTTCGTGCCGGTCGAGGGGATCATCGGCGCCCGTATCGTCAATTCGCTGACGGCCCTGCAGTCGCTGCGGCGCACGACCGAATTTGTCACCAACGACGACGGGGCGAAGGTCAAGCAGGTGACCGACATCCTCGATACGCCGCGGGGCAATGCGCTGGACATCCTGCCCAGCTTCAACGCGATCGCGCATTTCACCCGCAAGCTGCAGCTGCGGGCGGCCTATACCTATGAAGTGGCGCGACCTCGGGCGACGGACATCAACCCGTGGATCGCCATCAACCTCAGCGACCCCGCCAATCCCCGCGCCCGCGGCGGCAACGCCAGTCTGCGCCCGGAATCGATGTCGAAATACGACGCCTCGCTCGAATGGTATTTCGGCTCGACGGGATCGGTTTCGGTCGCGGTGTGGCAGTGGAACAAGAAAAACGTGATCGCGTGGCAGGACCTGCCCGAATTCCTGCCCGAATCGCCGACCCTTCCGACGCTGGTGTACCGTCCGCGTAACCTCGGCCGCGGCCGCGCCCGCGGCATCGAGGGCCAGTTCACGACGTTCTTCACCTTCCTGGCCGGTATTCTCAAATCATTCGGGACATCGATCAACGGCACGTTGAACGTCACGCGCCAAGCCTCCGCACCGGTACCGGACAAGGACGGCAACCTCGTCTTCGTCTACGGCCCGATGATCAACGTTTCGAAATATGTGTACAATCTCGTCGGGTTTTTCGAGCGCGACGGCCTGAACGTGCGCGTCGCCTACAACTGGCAGTCGCGGCGCCAATGGCGGCTCGATCAATATAATCCGTATAACAACCTGTTCCGCGATCCGGTTGAGAGGCTCGACGCGGCGATCAACTATGACGTCAACAAACATCTGACGATCGGCCTGGAAGCGTCCAACCTGACCCGCAGCGGCGATCGTACTTATTGGGGAACCTATGACGTGCCGAACAACGTCAAATATTTCTCCCGCAACTATGCCTTCTCGCTGCGGTCGCGGTTCTGACGCACCGGGTGGGGCGGCCCCCACCCCC
>JAEWJQ010000272.1 GCA_023386515.1 Pseudomonadota bacterium
GGCCGCGCTTCTCGGCGACGGGATCGAGCGCGATGATCTTGCCCGCCCCGGCGATCCGCGCGGCATTGACCGCGGCTAGGCCGCTCCCGCCGCAGCCGACGACGCAAACCGTCTCGCCCGGCGTCACGTCGGCGGCGTTGAACACCGCCCCTGCCCCGGTCGTCACCGCACAACCGATCAGCGCGGCGCGGTCGAGCGGCATGTCGCGGTCGATCGCGACACAGGCATGGTCGTGGACCAGCATCATCTCCGCATAAGCGGACAGGTTGAGCATCTGCGCGATCGGGCGCCCATCCGCCCCCGCGCCGAGCCTGAGCCGCGGCGGCGCCGAGCGCGGCCGGCGGACGCTGCTGTCGACGCACAGCACCATCCGGCCGGTGACGCAATATTCGCACTGGCCGCAGAAGGCGGAGAGGCAGGTGACGACATGGTCGCCGACCTTGACCGTGCGGACCTCCTCGCCGACCGCCTCGACGATCCCCGCCGCCTCGTGGCCGGGAATCGTCGGCAGCGGATGCGGATAGACTCCGTCGATGAAATGCAGGTCGGACCGGCAGACGCCGACCGCGGCGACGCGGATCAGCACCTCGTGCGGACCGGGCGCGTCGATGGTGACGTCCTCGATCACCAGCGGCGTTTTGGTTTCGTAGAGGACGGCGGCTTTCATGTCGGACCCCCTGCTGTTCCCACTTGGTCATTCCGGCGCAAGCCGGAACCCATAGATTCGGCCGGCGACTGGTGCGCGCAACATCGGCGGCGCCGTGCCCATGGGTCCCGGCGTTCGCCGCGATGACGAAGCGGCGGAATCACCGTCCCGGCCGCTCCAACGCGATGTCGGCATATTTGCCGAATTCGGCGCGGGCGATGGCGCGGTTGTGGACCTCGTCGGGACCGTCGGCGAAGCGCAAGGTCCGCATCGCCGCCCAGGCGTGCGCCAGTTCGAAATCGCCCGACACGCCGGCGCCGCCATGCGCCTGGATCGCATCGTCGAGGATCTGCAGCGCCATGTTCGGCGCCTGCACCTTGATCATGGCGATCTCCAGCTGCGCCGCCTTGTTGCCCGCCTTGTCCATCATATCGGCCGCCTTGAGGCACAACAGCCGGGTCATCTCGATGTCGATGCGCGCGCGTGCGATCCGCTGCTCCCACACCGACTGGTCGGCGATCCGCTTGCCGAAGGCGACCCGGGTGAGCAATCGCTTGGCCATCGCCTCGATCGCCGTCTCGGCGACGCCGATCGTGCGCATACAATGGTGGATGCGGCCGGGCCCGAGGCGCCCCTGCGCGATCTCGAACCCGCGTCCCTCACCGAGCAGCATGTTGGACGCCGGCACGCGGACGTTGTCGAGCCGCACCTGGCCGTGGCCGTGCGGCGCATGGTCATAGCCATAGACGGTGAGCATCCGCTCGATCGTCACGCCGGGGGCGTCCATCGGCACCAGGATCATGCTCTGCTGGGCGTGGCGCTTCGCCTCGGGATCGGTCTTGCCCATGACGATCGCGACGCGACAGCGCGGATCGCCGACGCCGCTCGACCACCATTTGGTACCGGAAATGACGTAATCGTCGCCGTCGCGGATCATCCGCGTCTCGATATTGGTGGCGTCCGACGAGGCGACCGCCGGCTCGGTCATCAGAAAGGCGGAGCGGATGTCGCCGTGCATCAGCGGCGCCAGCCATGCGTCCTTCTGCGCACGCGTGCCGTAGCGGAGGAGCACCTCCATGTTGCCGGTGTCGGGTGCCGAGCAGTTGAAGCACTCCGACGCCCAGCCGACCTTACCCATCTCCTCCGCGCAGAGCGCATATTCGAGGTTGCTGAGCTGCGTGCCCTCGAATTCGAACGAATCGTCGACCGGCGGCTGGCCGGAATGTGGCGGCATGAAGAAATTCCACAGCCCCGCTGCCTTGGCGCGCGCCTTCACCTCCTCGATCACCGGGATCACCTTCCAGCGCTCGCCGTCATGCTCCTGCGCGTCATATTCTGCCTGACGCGGGCGGATCTCCGCATCGATGAAGGCGCGTACCCGGTCGCGGAACCCGGTCTCGCGCGCACTCAGGGTGAAGTCCATACAGGCTCCTCTCGAAGGGCGTTCTACGCCATACCCTTTTTTCGGTAAAGCATCGGCGGCGGCAGGCAAGAGCCAATTTGCCCTGCGTTCCGCAGCGTGAAGGCAGATATTCAAAAAATGCTGTTTCTTCGAAAGCGCGATTGATACAAGGGCGTGATGAACCAGGCGGGGACGGCGGCCGATGCGGCCGCAGCGACGATCGGCAGCGACGAGGAGCAGGGCACGAAGCGATTCCGCGCCAAGCGCGACGCGATCCTGGCCGCCGCCGCGGAAGCGATCAACGAACAGAGCGCCAAGGGCATGACCTTCGCCGACGTCGCCCGCCGCGTCGGCCTGAACACGACCAGCGTCACTTATTATTTCAAGCGCAAGGAGGATCTGGCCGCCGCCGCCTTCGAGCATACGCTCGAGCAGTTGCTGGCGATGCTCGACACCGCTGCGGCGGAGCCGGATGCCGAGGCGCGCGTGCGCCGATTCCTGTCGCTCAACCTGGCGCGGCTGGCACGGGTGCAGCGCGGCGAGGATCGCGCCATGGCGGTGCTGTCCGATCTGCGCGCGACGGAGGAGCCGAACCGCAGCCGGCTGATGACCGGCTGGCGCGAGGTGTTCCGGCGGACCCGCGCGCTATGGGATCCGGCGCCGAGCCGCGCGTACACCGACCTGCACGGCGCGCGGGCGCACGTGCTGCTGGAGAACATCTTCTGGCTGCCGGCCTGGCTGACCCGCTACGAACCCGATCAATACGACCGGGCCGAGGCGCGGCTGATGGACGTGTTCGCGCGCGGCATCGCCGGCCCGCGAGCGGACTGGTCGCCGCAGCCGATCGACCTTGCCCATGCCGAGACCGAGCCGGGGCGCGCCGCCGTGCTGCGGGCGGCGCCGCGGGGGG
>JAEWJQ010000300.1 GCA_023386515.1 Pseudomonadota bacterium
TATACGCGACAGCGACGCGCCAGCGCCGCGACTCGATCGAGACGGCAGCATGTCTTTATCTCCGCCTCCGCGGGGATGATGGACTTCACGGGAAGGGAGGGCTTACGCAGACCCTTCACCTCCACGCCCCGCATGCCCTAAGGGACTCGCATGTGGCAGCTCTACCAATTCCCCCTGTGCCCGTTCAGCCGCAAGGTGCGGCTGCTGCTCGGCGAGAAGGGCGTCGGCTATGAACTGGTGCGCGAATCGCCGTGGGACCGGCGCGACGAGTTTATGGACATGAATCCCGCCGGCGAGACGCCGGTGATGGTCGACGCCAGCCGCCCCGGCGCCCCGCTGATCGATTCGATGGCGATCTGCGAATATTTCGAGGAAACGGTCGACAAGGCGGCGACGATCAACGGCACCGCCGCCAACCGGGCGGAGATCCGCCGGCTGGTCAGCTGGTTCGACACGCATTTCTATCGCGACGTCACCGGGCCGCTGCTGCACGAGCGCGTGGTCAAGCGACTCGCCCACCGCGCCGCGCCCGACGCCAAGGGGCTGCGCGAAGCGATGAAGGCGGCGGTCAGCCACCTCGATTACACCGATTATCTGCTCGACCATCGCAATTGGCTGGGCGGCGCGACGATGAGCCTCGCCGATCTGGCCGCCGCGGCGCAGATTTCGGTCGCCGATTATCTCGGTGGCATCGACTGGAAGGGGCATGAGCAGACCGCGCGCTGGTATCGCGGGCTGAAGAGCCGGCCGAGCTTCCGTCCCCTGCTCTCCGAACGCATGGAATTGATCGGCCCGCCGGCGCATTATGACAATGTCGACTTCTGATCCCATCACCTTCGCGGATTTCGAGCGGGTCGACATCCGCGTCGGCACGATCGTCGCGGCCGAGCCTTTTCCCGAGGCGCGCAAGCCGGCAATCAAGCTGCGCATCGATTTCGGCGACGAGATTGGGGTCAGGAAATCCTCGGCCCAGATCACCGATCATTATGCGCCCGAGACGCTGGTCGGCCGACAGGTCGCCGCAGTGGTCAATTTCCCGCCGCGCCAGATCGGGCCGTTCATGTCGGAGGTGCTGACGCTCGGCTTCCCCGACGCCGGTGGCAAGGTCGTGCTGATCGGTCCCAGCCTGCCCGTGCCCAACGGCGGGCGGCTGTTCTGATCGACCGCGCTCAGCCCTGCGCCAGCAGGGCGAGCGTCGCGGGATCGTCTTGGCCGTCGAAAAACCGGTCGAGCGCCGCGCGGAACGGCGCGGGATCGTCCGCCACCGCGGCGAACAGCGTCATCGACGAGCGCAGCTTGATCGCGTCGATCGCACCCAGCACCGCCTCCGCGCTGCCAGGCGCCGCCGTCACGGCCGCGGTCGCCTCGATCAGCCTCGTCCCGAGCAAAGGGTGCGCCAGATAGGCGCGCGCCTCGTCCACCGAGCCGATCGCGTAGAAACGTGCCGTCTCGCTCCGCCCCAGTCCGGCGATCTGCGGGAAGACGAACCACATCCAGTGGCTGGTCTTGCGCCCGCGCCGCAATTCGCCGAGCGCCTGGTCATAGTGGCTGTCCTGCGCCGTCACGAATCGGGTCAGATCGGTCATCACGGCCGCGCAACTGTCCGACCGGCTGCTGCGTTCCCGCCCGATGATGCCGATTCCCCTGCCCGCCGCCGGCCTGCTGACGCTGGCCCTTCTCGCCACCGGCTGCGGTCGTCGCGATGCCGCGGTGGCGAACAACGATGCCGCGGCCGCCGCCTTCGTCCCGCCGCCGATGCAGAAGGCAAAGCCGCTGCCCGGTCAGGCGCAGGTCGCGCCGCTGACCGACTATGTCGGCAAATATCCGAACGATGCGGTCGCCGGCGTTGCCTTCTACGACCGGACCGAAGTGGCGCAGGCGCTGGTCGATGCGGTCGCCGACCAGCAATTGCGCCATCGCATCACCAGCCGCGACGCAGTGTCGGTGCCGATCGCCCGCATGGCGGACGGCCGCCTCGCCGCCCATGGTTGCACGCCGCACGATTGCGCCGACCAGAATTGGACGTTCCTGGTGGCGGCCGACGGATCGAGGGGCGAGGCATGCTGGCACGATGCGGCGACGATGGGCACCGCCAGCGCCTGGTATGCGGGATCGATGCCGAAGCGTCGCCCCGGCGACTGTCCGCAGGCCTGACGCGATGCTGGAACATATCCCCGCCTGGCTCGGCAAGGCGCTCGCCGCGGTGCGCGCCGGCAGCGAGAAACTGGTCGTCGCGCGCCACGACATCGGCAACGGCATCAGCGCGCTGGAACTGACCAGCCCCGCCTTCGCCGATGGCGGCCGGTTGCCGCCACGCTTCACCGCGGACGGCGCGGGCGTGTCGCCGCCGCTGACCTGGGGCACGCCGCCGGAGGGCACGGCGTCGCTGGTGCTGATCGTCGAGGACGCCGACGCGCCGGCGCCGCAGCCGCTGGTCCATGCCATCGTCTGGGGCCTGCCCGCGGATGCCGGACGGCTGGAGGAAGGTGCGATCGTCGCCGACGGCGACGGCACGGCCGCGCGCGACGTCGGCCGCAACAGCTATTTCGCCGAAGGCTGGTTGCCGCCCGATCCGCCGACCGGGCACGGCAGCCATCGCTATGCCTTCCAGCTGTTCGCGCTCGACGCGGCTG
>JAEWJQ010000317.1 GCA_023386515.1 Pseudomonadota bacterium
GACATAGTCCTTGAGCATCTCCCGGCCCAGATTCTCGCGGGTCGCGACATATTCCATCTCGGGCGTGACGATGCCGCGCCGGGCGTAATGCATGTGGCTGACGTTGGCGCCGGCCTTGGCCCGCAACGGACGGCGCACGGCATTGGGGAATTGCGGCACGCCGCCCGAACGGTCGGGGCCGAGCTGGCCATTGTCCTCCGGCTTCACCTCGCGCGCGTCGTAGCATTCGACGTCGCCGCGCGCCTCGATCCACGGGCGGCGCAGCTGCGGCAGCCCGGCCATGATGTCGATGCGAGCGCTGGGGTCGGTATAGGCGCCGCTGGTGTCGTAGACGCGCAAGGGCGGCTCGCCGCTCGACGGGTCGAGGTGGATTTCGCGCATCGCGACACCGAGCGGGCCGACATGGATTTTCTTGGATCCGCGGATCGGGCCGGTGGTGACGCCGATCTCGGTACGGGCGGGAATGTCGGCCATGCGTCGTCTCTCCATCATCGCGGGGAGGAGGAGACGGAGGTCCGGGAAGACGCCGTGTCCACTCCCTACGCCGGTGTCAGCCGGATCAGGTTCGGCGGGTCGGAGGCTCCTGCCTCCCTCTCAAGCGCGGATCGGCGCTCCCCCGGGGATGGGGCCTTGTACGCGCGTCGTGGACGCACGCCAAATGAAAAGGGCCGCCCGGTTCGGGGGCGACCCTTCGCATCGTCGCAGCGGTGGCGCGGATCAGCCGTTGCTGGCCGAGGTGCGGATGTTGCCGTTGATCCCGCTCGGGAAGAAACCGCCCGAGCTGACCTGCGTCCTGTTCAGATAGACGATGTTGAGCACCTGGCCGGTCGAGCGGCTGAAGGCGATCGCGTTGCTGTCCGCCGGCGTGATGTTCGCCACGGAAGCATTGCCGATATCCTGGTCGAGCGTGGTCGTTCCGTCCAGGCTATCCCGTGCCTTGCTGATCGCCGTCGCGCTGTCGAAGATCGCGGTCGCGTCGACGCCCTTGCGGTACAGAACCGAGCGGATCAGGCCGGCATGGTAGGCCTCTGCCGCCAGGATACCGGCCGCCGCCTCGAGATAGACCTTGCTGTTGATCAGCGGCGAGGCGCCCTTGTAGGCGGTGACGCCGACGTCCTCGAGCAGGAAGGCGGCGAGCAGGAAGTTGACGTCGTTGGCATAGGGATTGAACGTGTCGTTCGGCCCGGCGAGGCCGGCGGCGCGCGCCGCCAGGGTGAAGGCGCCGGTCGCATCGCCGCCGATGTTGATCGCCGGCATCGCCACCTGCGCGCCGTTGAGCGCGCTGCGCAGGAAGTTGACGTGTGCCGCCTCGTCCGCCGCGATCTCGCGCGCATATTGCGCGACGAGATCGTCGGTGAAGGTCACCTTGGCTCCGCCGGTGACGGTGCCGAGCGTGCCGACGCCGGTGGTCGCCGTTGCGGCAAGGCCGGTGCCGTACGCGGCATAGCTGTAGAATTGCGCCTCGAGATATTCGAGGTTGAGCGCGAAGTTGAGCACGTCGATGTCGGACGCGGCGCTGGTCGAGGACGGCGTCGGCGTCGGCGTGTTGCCGGTGCTGCTGCCACCGCAGGCGGCGAGCAGCGAGAGGCCGCCGGTCGCCGCAGCGGCACCGCCGGCATAGCGCAGGAAGGTGCGGCGTTCGGCGCGGCGGGCTTCGATCGCATCCAGCACGGCGTTGGTCGAGAAGTCGGTCATTGCGATTACTCCACTGTGCCGGTCGTCAGGCCGAAGCCGCGCTGGTCTTGATCGTGCCGTTGACGCCGTTCGGGAAGAACCCGCCGGACGAGACCGCCGCACTGTTGAGATAGACGATGTTGAGCACCTGCGCTGCCGAGCGAGAATAGGTAATGCCGTTGGCGTCGGTGGGCACGATGTTCGACACGTTGAGCGTCGTCGTCGTGCTGTCGGCATTGGTGATCGTCGTCGTCGCGGTGGCGATCCCCTGGTCGATGTCGGTGCCGCCGTCGAGGCCGTCGCGCGCGTCAGAGATGCCGCCCGCCCAGGTGATCAGATCGGCGTTCGGCGTCTGGATGCCCTTGCGGTACAGTTCCTGGCGGATCGTCGCGGCGTGATAGGCCTCGACCGCGTGGATGCCGGCCGCCGCCTCGATATAGGTCTTGTTGGTGATCAGCGCGATCGAGCCCTTGTAGGCGGTGACGCCGACGTCCTCGAAGATGAACGCGCCGAGCAGGAAGTTCTCAACGCTGGCATAGGGATCGAAGGTCGCGCCGGATGCGATGATCTTCGCGGCCACCGCCGCCTTCGAAAAGGCGCTGTTGGGGCCGACCGACAGGTCGATCGTCGGCATGGCGACCGCCGACGAGCCGAGCGCCGAGCGCAGGAAGGCGACGTGCGCCGCCTCGTCCGCCGCGATCTCGCGCGCGTAGCGGCCGATGATCGGGTCGGCGAGGCCGCCGGACGAGCCGGCGAAGTCCACCGCGCGCCCGCCGGTCACCGCACCCTGCGTGCCGGTCCCGGTCAGCAGGCTGTTGTCGAGGCCGACGCCGTTGGCGGCGAAACTGTAG
This sequence comes from Pseudomonadota bacterium, assembly GCA_023386515.1. Next base: position 2,526 of record JAEWJQ010000317.1, read on the forward strand.
AATTGCGCCTCGAGATATTCGAGGTTGAGCGCGAAGTTGAGCACGTCGGCGTCGGTCAGCGTCGTGGTCTGCGCCGCCGCCTCGTTCGCCAGGCCGAGCGTCGCGGCACCCGCCGCGCCGCCCGCCACCCCGCCGAGCGCGGACTTGAAGAAGGCGCGCCGTTCCTCGCGCCGCTGGGCCCGGGCGTCGAACGCCTGGGTCAGATCCATGCTGTCGGTCATCACTCGGGTTCTCCCCTTCACGCATGACACGGCAATGCGCCGCCGTCGCGCACTGCCGTTCCTGATCGGCGGCGGCACGTCAAGCCTGCTGGCCCGTCATGCCGCCCCCCCTCCCATATTGGACTAGTCCTCCCGCCATGGCCGGCGGGAGGACCCATCGGTGCACGCGATCGACGGAGGGGGAATGCCGCCGCAGGCTCCGGATGCAGGACAGCCGGCGCCGGATCGACAATGTCGGCTCGGCGCCCGCTCTGCATCACGCAACTACGCATCGATCGCTACAAAGGATGCGTGCGCCCGCGCCCGTAACGCGACCGGCCGAGCGGTCCCGCGGTGAACCGTGACGGGAGACGGCGGGGCCGACGCGGCGGCGGGCCGCGCCGGCACTGAGCTCAGAAGGTGTAGGCGAGGCCGACGGCGCCCAGCCACTGGTTCTTCGACCCCGCGATGCGGGTCACCGGACTGTTGCCGAAATCGTTGAGCATCCGGCGATAGGTACCGCCGGCGACCAGCTTGACGCCGTGCAGCAGATTGCCGGTCAGCGAATAGGTGCCGAGCGCGCCGACGCCCCAGTTCTTCCAGCCGCCGCGCGGACTGTAGGTCGTGAAGCCGCTCGCCACGCTCTGTGCCGGCGTGATGCCGAAATAGGTCTGGGCATAGCCGCGCTCGGCGCGCTCGGCCGAGGCGAACAGCCCGAACGCCGCCTTCAGGCTGAGCGGGGTGAAATAGTTCACCGTCGGTTGCCAGATACCGGCATCATGGACGCCGCTGACGTCGTGGCGATAGCTCACCGACACCGACAATTTGTCATAGGGACTGGTGATCACGCCGGTCTTGCCGATGCCGACATAGCCGCCGAGCTCGATCGCGGTGTCGAGCTTGCCGAGCGCGCGGATCCGCGGGTCGTCGATCTGCGACAGTGTCGTGCGGTTGAAATTGACCAGCGCGATGGGGCCGGCCTGGATGTCCCACTTCGGCCCCGGCGGATTCGGGATCAGATCGACGCTGACCCGATTGCCGGCGAGCGTGAACGCGAAGCCCTTGACCGAGCCGATCGCCGCCGGCGCACCTGTCCAGCGGTAATGGCTCGACCCTTCGTAGTCGGGCAGATAGACCGCGACGACACCGGCGGTGACCGTGTCGCGATCGAGGTCGATGTCCGCCGCCGGTTGCGTCACCGCCCCCGTATCGGCGGGGGGCAGCTGGGCATCCTGCGCGAAGGCAGGGGTGGACAGCAGGGCAAGAAGCGCCGCGGGCGCGATCAGTAAACGGGACAAGACCCAGACTCCGGTATGTTACGGCCGCGAAACGCCGTGACATACCGGAACGATCCCGTCCTTGTGACTAGAGGATGTAGCGCATCCGTATCTGTTGCCGATCTGCATCACTTGCGATGGTGAAGCGCGCCGCGGCAAAGCGCGGGGCACCGAAGCGGATCGACGGATTGCGCGAGAAGCCGAAGCCTTCGCGCGGAATGCCGGCGATCGTGTCGAGTTTGGCATTGCCATTCTCGTCATGGATCACCGCGATCGCATAGCTGCCGCGCGGCAGGCCTTCGAAGGTGAGGGCATGAACACCGGCGGACACCGAACGGGTCACCGCATCGGCATCGTCGACGCAGGCGGGAAAATTGTCGGGGTCCGCGGTCAGGCAGACGCGGATCAGCCCCTTGGCGGAGCGGACCTGATCGACCGCGACATCAAGCCGCGCGACCGGCGCCGCGCCGATCAGGCGCGCCGCCGCGATGGCGCCGCCGATCCGTGCCAGCATCCGTCGCGATCGCGTCGCGGCGCCGTGCCGCCTTGGCATGGGCCCGGTCGAAATCGCCGACGCCGCGGTCGGTACCGCACAGACGATCCCAGAAGCGGAAGTAGAGACCATAGTTACACCCGTACAACTCGTGGTGACGCTGGTGATGACTTGCCGTGATGAGCCAGCCCCCGAGCGGCCCGCGCCACATGAACTTGGGAAACACTTCCCACCCCATGTGGTTGGTCACCCCCATTACCGTCATGACGCCAAGCACGAAACCCAAAGCGCTAACGTGGATCGGAATCACGAAGACCAGTAGCGGAATTGCCACAGCGCCGGTCACCGCCTCGATCGGATGGAAGGCCATCGCCGCCCAGGCGGTCGGCGGCCGGCTGTCGTGATGCACCGCATGCGCCAGGCGGAACACCGCCGGCCGGTGCATCCAGCGATGCGTCCAATAGAACCAGCTGTCGTGCGCGACCAGATAGGCGAGCACCGACACCGGCACGTACCACAATGGCCGGGCATGCACGTCGCTGTAGATCCGCGTCCAGCCATGATGCTGCCAGCCCCAGGCGACGATCCCGGCCGGAATGCCGTAGATCGCCGCGGAGGCGAGGCTCCAGCCGATCTCGCGGCGCATCTGCGTATCGAGGCCATGGTAAAGGCCGGGATGCCGCACCCGGGTCGCCGCGGCGAAAGCGCCCGAGACGATCAGATACCGGATGCCGACGATCGCCGTCATCGCCAGCGCGGAGAGGAACAGGACGAGCATGCGCCGCTTCTACAGGAATCGCCCCGACAAGTCGCGTTCGATCGCCGCCGGCCGAGATCGGGCGGCCGGGCCAGGGATACTTCCCGTTCAGACCGCCGACCGTTTACCGTTCCAGCACGACGACGGCGCGATCGTGATAGGCCGCGTCGCGAATCCGCCGATATCCGACCCGATCGGCGAGCCGCAGCGAAGCGGCGTTGTCGGGCGCGATGATGCACGTCGTCCGGGGGATGCGTCCCGTATCACACCAGCCGAGCACCGCCTTCAGCGCCTCTTGCGCCAATCCGCGGCCATGGGCCTGCGATGCCATGACCCAGCCCATCTCCGGCACGGCGAGCGGCGGCGCGATCTCGCGACGCGATTCCAGCAATCCGACCTCGCCGATCACCCGGTCGTCGGCGCGATCCCGTACCACCCACGATCCATAGCCGAACATGGTCCAGGTGCCGACGGATCGAAGCAGCCGGATCCATACCTCTTCGCGCGGGCGCGGACGGCCGCCGATGCCGCCGAACACCGCCGGGTCGAGCCACATCGCGGCCAGCGCATCGAGGTCGTCGCGGCGGTGCCCTTCCAGGACCAGACGCGGCGTATCGAGGCGGGGCGCATGGCTCATGCTCGACCTATGTC
>JAEWJQ010000334.1 GCA_023386515.1 Pseudomonadota bacterium
CCATCGTCAAGAAGATCGTCGAGGAGCATCACGGCACCATGACCTTCGCCGACCGGGAGGGCGGCGGCACGGTGGTGCGGATGGCCTTCGACAGCGCCGCGCTCGCCCGCCTCGACCAGGGCGCCGCCGCGCCCGAGCCGGCGGGGGAGGGCCGGCTCGCTGCCCTTACCTCCAATCGGACCTGAAGCATGGCCCTCGACATCCTCCTCGTCGACGACGAACCCGACATCCGCGAACTGGTCGCCGGCGTCCTCGAAGACGAAGGCTATGATACGCGCGCCGCCGCCGACAGCGACGCGGCGCTGGAGGCGATCGCGACGCGGCGGCCGTCGCTGGTGCTGCTCGACGTCTGGCTGCAGGGCTCGCGGCTCGACGGCCTCGCCCTGCTCGACGAGATCAAGCGCCGCGATCCGTCGATCCCGGTCCTCGTCATCTCGGGCCACGGCAACCTCGACACGGCCGTCGCCGCGATCCGCCGCGGCGCCTCCGATTTCATCGAAAAGCCGTTCGAGGCGGAGCGGCTGCTGCTGCTCGTCGCCCGTGCCACGGAGACCGATCGGCTGCGTCGCGAGGTCGCCTCGCTGCGCGCAAGCGCCGGCCGCGAGAACGACCTGACCGGCAGCTCCGGCGCGATCAACACGGTGCGCGCCACCCTGAAGCGCGTCGCCGCGACCGGTAGCCGCGTCCTCATCATGGGCCCTGCCGGCGTCGGCAAGGAGGTCGCCGCGCGGCTGCTCCACGGCTGGAGCAATCGCGCCCAAGCGCCCTTCGTCATCGTCAGCGCCGCCCGCATGACCCCGGAACGCGTCGAGGAGGAGCTGTTCGGCGTGGAGGAAGGGGGTGACCTCGTCCGTACCGGCCTGCTCGAACAAGCGCATGGCGGCACGCTCTTCCTCGACGAGATCGCCGACATGCCGGTCGCGACGCAGGCACGTATTCTGCGGGTACTGACCGACCAGAGCTTCAGCCGCATCGGCGGCACGCGCACCGTCAAGGTCGATGTCCGCGTCGTCACCGCCACCTCTCGGGACCTGACCGACGAGATCGCCGCCGGCCGCTTCCGCGAGGATCTCTATTATCGCCTCAACGTCGTCCCCGTCAGCATCCCGGCGCTCTCCGAACGGCGCGAAGACATACCGGCGCTGGTCGAACATTTCATCGCTCACTACGCCAACGAACGCCGCGTGCCGACGCCGGAGATCGCCCCCGACGCCATGGTCGCACTGCAGTCCTACGACTGGCCGGGAAATGTCCGGCAGCTGCGCAATGTTGTCGAGCGGACGATCATTCTCGCTCCCGGCGATCGTATCGGGCGCATCGATCTCGACTTGCTGCCCGCCGAGGTGCTCGGCGAGCAAGGCGATATCGGCGGGGGCGGCGCGATCATGGGGGCTCCGTTGCGAGAAGCGCGGGAGACGTTCGAGCGCGAATATCTGCGCGTGCAGATCCGCCGCTTCTCCGGCAACATCAGCCGCACGGCGAGCTTCATCGGCATGGAACGCTCCGCACTCCACCGCAAGCTGAAGCTGCTCGGCATTACCGACATGCGCGACGATTGATCCGGGTGGACGTAGCCCATCTGCGTCCATACATAACTGACTGGCGTCGTCGCTTGACGCCGATCCGACGCCGGGAAACGGCGCGATAGCGGGCGAACGGCTCGCCAAGAACGAAAGGCTTTCTCATGGCCGACAAGCAAGGTTCGCTGCAGGACCTGTTTCTCAATGCGCTGCGCCGCTCGAAGACGCCGGTGACCATGTTCCTGGTCAAGGGCGTCAAATTGCAGGGCATCGTCACCTGGTTCGACAATTTCTCGGTGTTGCTGCGCCGCGACGGCCAGTCGCAGCTGATCTACAAGCATGCGATCTCGACCATTATGCCTTCCGGACCGCTCGACATCGCCGCGATCGTCGACTCGGTTGGTGAGGCCCAGCGTAAGCAGCCGTTGCTGCAGGAGATCTTCCTGAACGCCGTCCGCAAGGCGGAGGATTCAGTGACGATGTTCCTCATCAATGGCGTCATGTTGCAGGGCCAGATCGCCGGCTTCGACCTCTTCTGCATGCTGCTCCAGCGCGAGGGTATGGCGCAGCTCGTCAACAAACACGCCGTCTCGACGATCCAACCGTCGCGGCCGCTCAACCTTGCCGACGAAGGCGACGACGCGGAGTGACCGCGTGAGCACCGGCTTCAATCGCGACCGCGACGAGTTCACCCGTGGGGGCAGGGCCATCGTCGTTCTGCCCGATCAGGGTGACGCGAGCCGCGACGCCGACGCACGGCTGGACGAAACCGCCGGGCTGGCCGCCGCGATCGGGCTGGTCGTGACCGACCGGCTGGCCGTGCGTGTCCGTACGGCCAAGCCGGCGACCCTGATCGGCAGTGGCCAGGTGGAGCAGATCGCCACGCAAGTCCGGCAGGACGAGGCGGATCTCGTCATCTTTGACGCCAGCCTGACGCCCGTGCAGCAGCGCAACCTCGAGACAGGACTCGGTGCCAAGGTCATCGACCGCACCGGCCTGATCCTGGAAATCTTCGGCGAACGTGCCGCGACCGCGGAAGGGCGGTTGCAGGTCGAACTCGCCCACCTCGACTATCAGGCAGGCCGGCTGGTCCGCAGCTGGACGCACCTGGAGCGGCAGCGCGGTGGCTTTGGCTTTCTCGGCGGCCCGGGCGAAACGCAGATCGAAGCCGATCGACGGCTCATCCGCGATCGCATGGCGCGGCTCCGGCGCGAGCTCGAGCAGGTGAGCCGGACGCGCGGCCTTCATCGTGATCGACGCCAGCGTGCGCCATGGCCGGTGATTGCGCTCGTGGGATATACCAATGCCGGCAAGTCGACGCTGTTCAATCGCCTCACCGGCGCGCACGTCATGGCCGAAGACCTGCTGTTCGCGACGCTGGACCCGACGCTGCGGCAGATCTCGCTTCCCGGCATCGACAAGGCGATCCTGTCGGATACGGTCGGCTTCGTGTCTGACCTGCCGACGCAGCTGGTCGCCGCCTTCAAGGCGACGCTGGAAGAAGTGGTGTCCGCCGACCTGCTGATCCACGTGCGCGACATCGCGCATCCCGACAGCGAGGCGCAGCGCGCCGATGTCGAGGCGGTCTTGGCGGAGATCGGCGTCGGCGACGCGACACCGCGGTTTGAAGCCTGGAACAAGCTCGACCTGCTCGACGGCGAAGCGCGGGAGGACATGCTCTCGGAAGCGGCGCGGCGAGAGGATGTCGTCGCGATCTCGGCTCTAACTGGAGCGGGAGTGGATGCGCTGATCACGGCGGTTGCCGCCAAGCTCACCGCCGGGCATCGCCGCTATTGGATCACCCTCGACGCTGCCGATGGCGCCGGCGCCGCCTGGCTGCACGCGCATGGCGAGGTCATAGGCCAGCAGGGCGAGGGGTTGCAGACGCAATATGAGGTGCGGCTGGCGGAACGCGACTACGAGCGCTTCCTACAGCGGCATTGAGCCTTTCACTCGCTGCCACAAGGCCTCCTTGGCATCGAGGTCGAGTTGCGGGAAGGCTTCACCGGCTAGGGCCTCCATGGCCCGGAAGCGGGCTTCGAACTTGGCATTGCCTCGGCGCAGCGCCGCCTCCGGATCGACGCCCAGATGCCGGGCCCAGTTTACGACGGCGAAGAGCAAGTCGCCGATCTCTTCCTCGACATGGTCGGGCGTGGTGGCGCTGGCGACCTCGGCCAGCTCCTCGGTGATCTTGGCGCGGGAGCCGTCGGCGTGCGGCCAGTCGAAGCCGACGCGGGCGGCGCGCTTCTGCAGCTTCTCGGCGCGGAGCAGGGCGGGAAGGCCGATCGCGACCCCGTCCAGCGCGCTGGAGGCGCCCCTCGCGGCCCGTTCCGCAGCCTTGACCTCTTCCCAGCGGTGATGGCCGCCCTCGGCCTCATCGCCGAAGATATGGGGGTGGCGCCGCTCCATCTTGGCGCTGATCGCGTCGGCGACGTCGCCGAGGTCGAAGGCGCCGCGTTCTTCGGCGATGCGGCTGTGGAAGACGACCTGGAGCAGCAGATCGCCAAGCTCATCCTTCAGCTCGGCGACGTCGTCGCGGGCGATGGCGTCGGCGACCTCATAGGCTTCCTCGATCGTGTATGGCGCGATGGTCGCCCAGGTCTGGGCGACATCCCATTCGCAGCCGTGCTGCGGATCGCGGAGGCGTGCCATGATGGCGACGAGACGGTCGATCTTCTCATTCTTCACGCATATGCACGCCGCAGCGCCCCCCCTCTCGCACCATCCGCGAGTTCGATAATATGTATTATGTTAAATCCTGCGGGTGATGCGGTTCCAGGATCAGCGTCCGACCTTCCACCCGCCAGGATTTCAGCTTGGACAGGAAGTTCATGCCCAACACGTCGGTATGGCCGAACGCGGGCGATACGACGACGCCCAGATCGTGCGCAGCAATGTCGCCCAACCGCAACTCGCCGACAGTCGCGGTTTTGGCAGTGATGCGGCCGTTGGCGGTGCTGAGCACCATCGGAAACATGCCGTCCTGCACCGACAGACCAGCGGCATCGGCGGTCGCAGCCGACAATGCCGTCACGGTCGCGCCGCTGTCGACCAACATGCGTCGTTCGATCCCGTCGACCTTTACGTGCGCCCAGAAATGGCCATCCGGGCTCATCCGGATGCGGGTTTCCTTGCCGACGACATTCTGATCGTCGAGCTTCAAGAGCGCGGCGATGCGCTGGAGATACGGATCGAACTGCTCGCGCTGGTTGACCACGACGAGCAGCAGCGCCGCGATGATGCCCCAGGTCGCCAGCGAGAACAGCACGCGCAGGATCGGCACGCGGCGCGCGATCAGCGCGGAGATCGGCAGGATCAGGAGAAACAGATACAGAGCGGCCTGACCGCCCAGATCCGGTGTCATAGATGGAATTCCAGCCCGTCGTAGCCCGGCTCCACGCCGGCGGGCAGCGTCGCGCGGAGCGTCGCATAGTCCATAGTGTGGTCCATATGTACGAAGGCTGACCGGCCGGGAGCGAGCGTCTCGATCCAGCCGAGCACCGTCGGCACGTCGGGATGGGTCGGATGCGGCGCATAGCGCAGGGCATCGACGATCCACACGTCGAGCCCGGTGTAGAGCGTCCGCATCGCCGGCGTCAGTTCATGGAAATCCGTGGCATAGCCCACGCTCTTGCCGCCTGCCGTGAAGCGGAGGCCGGCCGACAGGATATTGCCATGCGGCTGGTCGACCACGTCGATCGTGATCCCGCCGACGACCAGACGATCGGGCAGCGGCTGACCGGCGACGGTCGGCGGATAGCCGCGCCGACCGGCGAAGACATAGGTGAAGCGCGCCTCCAGCGCCTCCAGCGTTCCCGACCGGGCATAGCCGGCGACCGGATGGCCGAGCGCATGGAAGATCTGTCGTACATCGTCGATGCCGTGGCAGTGATCGGCATGATCGTGCGTCCACAGGATCGCGTCGACCGTCGCGACGTCGGCGGCGAGCAACTGCTCCCGCAGATCGGGGCTGGTATCGACCAGCACCCTCACCCCCTCATGTTCGACCAGCAAAGACGCACGGCTGCGACGGTTGCGCGGTTCCGCCGGATCGCAACTGCCCCAATCGTTGCCGATCCGCGGCACGCCCGACGACGTGCCGGAGCCGAGGATGCGAACCTTCATGCCCGCCCGACTTGCCCGGCCTTGCCGAACAATGTGAAGAAGTTGTCCGCCGTTCGTGCCGCCAGATCCTCAACCGTCTCGCCGCGCAGCTGCGCCAGGAAGGTCGCAGTATCGGCGACGAAGGCGGGTTCGCCGGTCTTGCCACGATGCGGCACGGGCGCAAGGAACGGCGCGTCCGTCTCGATCAACAGCCGGTCCGCAGGCAGGCGTGCCGCCGTCTCCTGCAGGTCGCGCGCATTCTTGAAGGTGACGATCCCCGAAATCGAGATGTAGAGACCGAGCGCGAGCGCCGCGTCGGCGAAGGCGCCGCTGGCGGTGAAGCAGTGGATGACGCCGGGATAGGCCCCCTGCTCCATCTCCTCGCCGAGGATCGCGAGCGTATCCTCCTCGGCATCGCGGGTATGGACGATCAGCGGCAGTCCGGTCTCGCGGGACGCGGCGATATGGGCGCGGAAGCTCGCCTGCTGACGGGCGCGGTCGGAATGGTCGTAGAAATAGTCGAGCCCACTCTCGCCGATGCCGATGACGCGGGGATGCCGCGCGCGGGCGACGAGCTTGGCCGTGTCGACATGCGGATGCTGGTCCGCCTCATGCGGGTGGATGCCGACCGAGGCCCAGACGTCCGGCTCGCGCTCCGCGGTGGCGACGATCTCGTCCCATTCGCGCTCGCGCGTCGCGATGTTGAGCATCGCGGAGACGCCGCGGGCACGCGCGCGCGCCAGCACCGCCTGCTGCTCCTCGACCAGCCCCTTGTAATTGAGGTGGCAATGGCTGTCGGCGAACATCAGGCGTCCTCCGCCACCGGCAGTTCGAGCCGCGGGAAGACGGGCGATGGCGGCGCGATGACGAAGCCTGCCGCCTCCTGACGCGCATACCAGCCATCATCGTCGATCGCCGCATGATCGCGTTCGGCCGCGCCGATCTGATCGAGCACCTTGGCCGCCGAGGCCGGCACCACCGGCAGGATGGCGATGGCGAGCATGCGGATCGCACGCACCAGGGTGCGCAGCACGGCGTGCATCCGGTCGGGATCGGTTTTGCGAAGCGCCCAGGGCGCCTGCGCATCGATATATTGGTTGCAGGCGAAGACGCCACGCATCCACGCCTCGATCCCCTGACTGAGCATCAGATCGTCGAAGGCGGTGCGCAGGCCGGCGCAGGCGACGACCATCTCCTCGATCAGCATCGCATCCGCCGGATCGGCACGCCCTTCGCCGGGCAACGTACCGCCCAGGTTCTTGGCGATGAACGACAGCGTGCGCTGGGCGAGATTGCCGAAGCTGTTGGCCAGTTCGGCGTTGACGCGGGTGACGATCGCTTCCGCCGAATAGCTGCCGTCCTGACCGAAGCTGACCTCGCGGAGCAGGAAATAGCGGACCGCGTCGACACCGAAGGCATCGGTGAGTTCGTCGGGGCTGACGACATTGCCGACCGACTTGGACATCTTCTCGCCGCGGTGGAGCACGAAGCCATGGGCGAAGACCTGACGCGGCAACGGCAGCTGCGCCGCCATCAGGAAGGCTGGCCAATAGACGGTGTGGAAGCGGGTGATGTCCTTGCCGATCAGATGCAGATCGGCCGGCCAATAGCGCGCCATCATCGTCGGATCGTTAGGATAGCCGGCGCCAGTGAGGTAATTGGTCAGCGCGTCGACCCAGACGTACATGACGTGGCCGGGGCTATCGGGCACCGGTACGCCCCAGTCGAAGCTGGTCCGCGACACCGACAGGTCGGACAGCCCCCCTTCGACGAAGCGCAGCACTTCGTTGCGGCGCGCCTCCGGCCGGATGAAATCGGGGTTGGCGGCGTAGAAATCGAGCAGCGGCTGCTGATATTTCGACAGGCGGAAGAACCAGGTTTCTTCCGCGGTCCATTCGACGGGCGTGCCCTGCGGCGACAGGCGCTGCCCCCCTTCCCCGTCGACCAGTTCCTTCTCGTCGTAAAAGGCTTCGTCGCGGACCGAATACCAGCCCTCGTACCGGTCGAGATACAGGTCGCCGTTGGCCTGCATCGCGCGCCAGATCGCCTGGCTGGCGGCATAATGATCCGGCTCGACGGTGCGGATGAAGCGATCGTAGCTGATGTTCAGAGTCGCGGCCATGTCGCTGAAATAGGACGACATCTGATCGGCGAACGCGCGCGTCTCCATGTTC
>JAEWJQ010000343.1 GCA_023386515.1 Pseudomonadota bacterium
CGGCGCGACGACGACGGCCAGCGTCGACTTGGCGGCGGCATAGGCCTGGCGCGGATCGTCGGGCAGGTCGAGCGCCAGCCGGTCGCCGGTCAGCAATTGCACCTCGACGCCGAGCGCGGCGGCACGATCCGCGATGGCGCGACCATGCGCGAACCCCATCGCCGCGCGCGTCACCAAGAGGCGGCGCGGCCGCCACGTCCGTTCCGTTCCCGCGTCCGATGCCGCCCTACTCGCCATTCCCGCTCAACGAACGGCATCGGCAAATGTCACCGCCGACGCTAAGGGACATATTGTGACCACAACCGCGCGGCACAGGCACGGTCGATCACTGCGGTTCCTCGTGAGGGCAAGCCGGTTCGGATGTCGCGTCTTCTTCCTACCCTGGGCGGCCTGGCCCTGATCCTGGCCGGCGTCGCCGCCGATGCCGCCCCGTCGCCCTTCGACCTGACCGGCCCGCGGCTGGAGGTGGCGGTGACCCGCGACGGCCAGACGCTGCCGCTGGAGTGGGTGCCCAATCTCGCCGAGGGCGACCGCATCTCGGTCAAGCTGACGCTGCCGTCCGGCCAGGCCGACCAGTTCCGCCTCGTCTCTGCCTTCCTGCGCGGCCCCATCGACCGGCCGCCCGACGACTGGTTCCACGACACGGTGACGGGCAAGAGCAAGGCCGGCGACCTGTCGCTGGTCGTGCCCGAGGGCGCGCAGCAGCTCGTCCTGTTCGCGCTGCCGGTCCATCAGGCGGGCAAGAAGTCGATCGTCAGCGCGGTCCGCAAACAGCCCGGCACTTTCGTCCGCGCCGCACAGGACCTCAACCAGGCGTCGCTCGACCGGGCACGGCTCGACACCTATCTCGACATGCTGTTCCAGGTCGGGCGCGAGGATCCGACCGCGGTCAACGCCGCCTCGCAGGCGCTGCCCCGCAGCCTGGCGATCAAGCTGAAGACCGAATGCCTGCAGCAGCCCGCCGCCCTGCAGGCCGCCTGCCTGACCGGCGACCGCGAGACGCTGCTGTTCGCCGACACGCACAGTTCCGCTCTGGCCGACACGCTGACCGGCGCGCCGGTCGACCTCGCCTTCCAGCTCAGCGCGACGCCGCAGGCGGGCTATGGCACCTACAGTTCCTATATCGGCGTGGTCCGCGACCTGTTCCGGCTGTTCGGCGCCTTTCAGTCGACCCAGCTGCAATTCGTCCCCGCGCTCGCCAAGATGGGGGACGGCGGCGTCACCCTGCTGCTCAATACGCCCTTGTCCTTCGCCAAGCCGGCCTCGGTCATGGGCATCGGCCTGCCGGCGATCGAGGCCGCCAAGCCGCCCCCCTTGCAGGCTGCGGGCGACGCGCCGCTGCTCTGCGGCAATGTCGGCGCGGTCTTGCCGGTCGAAGGCGCCCCGTTGGTGTTCGCGACCCGCTATGCCCATGCGATGACGCTGCCGCTCGACGGCGCGGGCGGCGCACCGGTCGACATCCCCGTGCATGCCGATCCGCGCCGCGGCGGCTTCGTGCTCGACAAGGGATTGCCCGACGCGGGCCGCGGCGCGACCGTCACCGGCCGGCTGCGCGGCACCTGGGGTTTTACCCCCTTCGACGGACCGCGCTTCCGCCTGTCGAACCCACGCGTGCAGCATTGGGCGGCGGCGCCCGACGCGTCGCTGGTCGTCGGGCGCAGCAACAGCCTGACGCTGAAGGGTGATGGCGGCGGCTGCATCACCCGTGTCGAGGCGCGGATCGGCGACGGCGCCGCGCAGGCCGTGACCTGGAAGCAGGTTGGCACCGGTGCGATCAGCATCGACCTGCCGCTAGCCAAGGCCACTCCGGGACCGGTGACGCTGAGCATCGCCGCGACTGGCCAGGCGACGCCGGTCTCGCTTACCATTCCTGCGCTGCAGGAGGTCGGACGGATCGACGCGCTGACCTTCGCCGCCGGGGACCGCGAGGCGGTGCTGACCGGGTCGCGCCTCGATCAGGTGCGCAGCGTCACGATCGGGGGTGGCGAATGGCATCCGGGTGCCCTGACCCGCGCGAGCAATACCGACCGGCTGGTGCTGCAACCGGGCGATCCCGCCGCGGCGGCCAAATTGACTGCGGGCGCAAGGCTCAACGCAGAGGTCACCTTCACCGGCAACCGCCACAGGACGGTCACGCTCACCGTGGCGGCGGCGCGGCAGACCCCCGTCCTGCTTCATCGCAGTGTCGAGCGACCGCCGCATGCCGGTTCGCTGCCGATCGCACTCGGCCCCGACACGATGTTCGCGCAGGACGGCCGTGTCACCTTCGCCTTCCGCCTCGACCCGGCGACACCGCTGACCGGGGCGGAAACGATCGAGATCGGCACCGTCGCCGGCGATGCGGTCACGGCGATCGCACAGGGCAAGGGCTATGATCTGCAGGATGCGACCACCGGCATCGTCGCCTTCGTCCCGGCCGAGACGCTCGGCACCGCGGTGCACGGCGCGCTGCAGTTCCGCATCGTCCGCAATGGCGAGGCAAGCCGCTGGACTGCGCTCGGCACGGCCGTCCGCCTGCCGGACGTCCAGTCCGTCGCCTGCCTTGCGACCGCACCGGCGCATTGCACGGTGAGCGGCACCCGGCTGTTCCTGATCGCCACGATCGCGGTCGGATCGGATGGGCTGGCCCAGGCGGTCCCGGACGGCTTTACCGCCGGGTCGGTCGATGTGCCGCTGCCCGCCGGGGCCACGCCCGGCAGCCTGATGCTGCGCCTGCGCGACGCTCCTGATGCGACCGGCACGGTGACGATCCCGCCCGGAGGCTAGTCGAGCATGGGGTGGCCCGCGCGCGAAACCGCCCGCGGGCGCCGAGCGATGCTTCACCCGCGGACGTTCCGCGATTAGCAAAGGGCCATGCCTGCCCTGCTCGACGCCGATACGCTCCACCCGCTCTGGCCCGACACGCCGCTCGACGGCGCGATCGTCTTCGCCGACCCCGGCGCCGCACCGGACGCGGCGGTGGTCACCGACGTGCATCGCCCCTGGTTGTTCGGCTATGCGCCCGAACGACCGAACGGACGGGCGATGCTGGTGCTCGCAGGCGGTGGCTATACCGCGCTGATGGTGGGGCGCGAAGGCGTCGCGGTAGCGCGATGGCTCAATCGCCTCGGCTTTCACGCTTTTGTTCTCGTCCACCGCTTTCCCAATGCCGCGCATGGCGTCTCGGCGGCGCTCGACGATGCGGTCGCGGCGATGCGCACGATCCGCGGACTGACCGCCTATCAGGGCGTCGGCGTCGTCGGCCTGTCATCGGGCGGCCATCTCGCCGCCTGCCTCGCCGCCGACTATCCGGCGGAATGGGCGTCGGCGCAGACGGCGGACGCTTTGGCGATGCGGCGTCCCGACGTGCTGGTCGTCGGCTATGCGCCGATCTCCACCAATGCCAAGGGCCGGACGATCATACCCGACAAGCCGCCGCTCGCACCGCCCGAAAAGCAGGCCTTCTATGACCGCATGCAGCCGGACGCGCATCTGAGCGCGCCGCCGCCGCCCGCATTCATCGTCTATGCGGCCACCGACGGTGTCGTTCCGGTCGACAATGCCTATCGGCTCGACGCGGCATGGCGGGACGCAGGCGGATCGGCGGAGCTGCACGTCTTTGCCGAAGCGCCGCACGGCTTCGCGCTCGATACGCACGGCCTGCCGGTGTCGATCTGGCCGACGCTGTGCGCCCATTGGCTGGCGCAGACCGGGTTCGGCGGCGGTTACGGCTGACGCCGTTCACTCGCCCGCGGTCAGGCTTTCAATCACCTCGTCGAGCAAACCGGTCAGCGTCCGCATCTTCTCCGGCGACAGGCTGACGCTGGCATAATGGTCCTCGCGGCCCGCGAGCAGGCCGAGCCGGGCGACCATCGGCTCCGCCGCGTTGGTCGCGTACAGTCGCTTGACCCGGCGGTCACCAGGATCGCTGCGCCGTTCGACCCATTGCAGCGCCTCCAGCTTGTCGAGCGTCTGGCCCATCGCCACCGGGCCGATCTCCAGCTTCTCCGCCATCTCCTTCTGGGTCCAGCCGGGGTGGAGCCAGATTGCGCCGAGCGCCCGCCATTGCGCCTGGGTCAGCGCTTCGTCGGCGGTCAGCGCCATCGCCCGCGCCCGCTCGTCGAAGCGCTTGCGCAGCAGCCGGGCGATCAGCGCGACCTGCGACGCGAAGCTGCGCTGGACGCCTTCGGCGGCGGGTTCGGGCGGGGCTCCGGCAGGAGCAGTCATCAAACGTCCTTCTCCGATGCCGGCATGGCGGCGGTGTCACCATATAACGCGCCGCGGCCGGCTGTCAGCGCTTCGGGGCTTGATCGAGAAAGGTCAATGCTACTTATCTGTAAGCCGCCTTATTATCAGGTTGCTTTCCATCCCCAACGGGTGCACCGGCGCGACATTGACCG
>JAEWJQ010000316.1 GCA_023386515.1 Pseudomonadota bacterium
CCGTCGCATCACCCCGACCGCGAAGCTGGTGCAGACCGACGATCTCGGCCGCACCTATGCGACACCCGCGCTGAGGGCGCAGGCCGACCATGACAATCTGCGTCGTTGGGCGGGTTGGGATCTGTTGTTCGGGCGGATCGACCCGACGCACCCGCTGTTCAAACATTTGGACGCCTTGGGCTTTGGAGATCGCTTGCGCGCCATCGCGGATGATCCCTGCCCTCCCGACATCATTGGCGTGAACCACTATCTGACGAGCGACCGCTTCCTCGATCATCGCCTCCACCGCTATCCAAGCGGACTGCATGGCGGCAACGGGCGCTTGCGATATGCCGACACCGAAGCCCTGCGAGCGGACAGCTCGATGCCGGCAGGCCTGGGCGGCGCCTTGCGGGAAGCTTGGGCACGGTATCGCACGCCGATCGCGGTCACCGAGGTCCATAACGGCTGCACCCGCGACGAGCAGCTGCGCTGGGCGGCACAAGCATGGGACACGGCGCAGTCTGCGGCGGCGGAGGGTGCCGACGTCGTTGCGGTCACCGCCTGGTCATTGCTCGGCAGTCATGGCTGGAATACGCTGTTGCGGGCGGACGGCACATACGAGCCAGGCGTCTACGATGTGGCTGACGGTACGCCTCGCGAAACGGCGCTGGCAAGCCTGTGGCGTGGTCTTCCGCTCGCTGCACCGCGGCACCCCGTCGCTCTGGAGTGCGGCTGGTGGGAGCGCCCGGAGCGTCTCATCTATGCAGACGAGCCCTTGGAGGTCCGACCTGATCCGAAGCCGCGACCGGGGCGTCCATTGCTCATCTGGGGTTGCGGCGACAGCCTTTCAGACATTGTGTCGAACGCCTGTACCGCGCGCTGCATGACCCATGTGGTGGCGAGCCGCCCCGTTCCTGCTTGTCCAGAGCATGGCGAGATCGAAGGGCTATTGCGGGCCTCGGAGCCTTGGGCCGTTTGCTATGTCATGCCTGGCCTGCCTTCCCGGAAAACGACCCGTCGACCAGTGCACGCCCGATGGGATGAGGCGCGCGAAACGGCGTTGATCCAGGCCTGTTCGGCGATGGGCATTCCCTGCGTAGGGCTGGACGAGGGAAGTCGCTCGACCGGCCCCAGCCAAGCGGCTGTCGACGTCGCTCTCGATCGCCTGATCGATGAATGGCCATACCGGCGCGAACTGTCGGGGAGCAGGTTTGACTTCGGGCGTCTTCCAACAGGGCAACGGCCGCTTTGCCTGCCCCTAGCCACGCAGCAGCGCACGTCATAGACGCCGCGAACGCCGCGACCCTCCTATTTCAGCGTGTAGAGATAGGCCGCCATGTTGCGAGCGTCGCGTTCGGTGACACCCTGTTCGGGCATACCGCTGCCGGGGATCATCGCCTTCGGATGCCGCAGCCACCGCGCCATGATGGCTGGGTTGTTCGGGAATTTACCCGCGATCGTCGCACGCACCGCGACCTTCCCCAGGTCGGGCCCGACCTGCCCGGTCGCGCCGGCGATGCCCGGAATGACGTGGCAGCTGCCGCAGCCATAGGTTGCCATTGCTTCGCGGCCCGCCCGGTTGCTTCCGCCACTGACTTGGTCGGCCATGATCCGCGTGCGCTTCCGACTTTCCGCAAACATGATCGCGCCCGCCGCCATCGCCGCCAGCACGGCGGCAGCGAACAGCACGCCGAGCCATTTCAGACTAGACTAGCGGGCATGCGGCACGTCCTTCCGCGGTTCGGCGAGCAGGCGCCGCATCAGCACCAGCGCGGCGCCGGCATGAACCAGCCCGCCCGGCACCCACATCAGCAACCCGGCGAGTTGCTGGTCCTCCGCCGGGGTAAGGCCGAACGGCGCCATGCCGAGACTGGCGTAGCCAGCGTACCAGGAACTGGTAGCGAAGGCCATCAGCGCGCCCAGCGCGCCCGACACGATCGCCGTGGCGACGAGGCAGAGCGCCGCGATCCCCACCGGCGTGCGACGGTGCAGCATCGCCGTCCAGAACAGCAGCGCGGTGACCAGGAAAGACAGATGCTGCGCGACGTGCCAGCCCTCGCTCGCCAGCGCGCGATCGAATAGCGCCGGAGCGTGCCATAGCCACAGGGCGGCAGCCTGGAGCGCGGTGGCGGTCACCGCGCCGGTGAGCCAGCGCCACGGTGCCGCAACCATCGCTACCGCCGCGGCTAGGGCGCGACGGCCTGCCGGCGGGAAGGCCCACAGCACGACCGCCAGCGGTTCGGCCAGCACCAGGAGCGGCGCGCCGACCAGCATCAGCAGCTCGTGCTCGAACATATGCGCCGCGAAGGAGCGCTCTCCCGCCTCATGCAGCGGCGAGACCAGTGCCGCGGCGAGCACGGCCAGCCCGATCGCATAGAGCAAGCCGCGCCGCCGCAGCGCCCCGCTCCCCTGCCCCGAGCGTGCATGAAGCCGTCGCCAGCCGCGCGCGAACAGCCAGGCTGCGAGCAGCAGCGGTCCGACGATCCACGGGTCCAGCGTCCAGCCCGGCGGCGCGTGATGGTTGCGCGCGCCGGCGGCATGTGCGGCGGCGGGACCGGCGCGCAGCCAGACCGCCAGCGGAAGCAGACGGATCAGCCGACGCATGCCGGCACCAATAGTATCGCGAGCGTTTGAAAGGCGATCGCCAGCGCAAAGATGCCGGCGAGCACCAGTGCCAGCCGCGCCAGCCACACGCCTGCGAGCAGGTCGCCACCGCGCCGCGCCAGCGGTCGTGCCAGCCACACCGCGAACGCACAGACAGCGAGGCTCGCCGTGCCCCAGGCAAGTCCCCAGCCGGCGAGGTCGCAGCGCGCGTGCAGCAGCGCGGACAGGCCCTGCTCGAAGCCGAACCAGGCGAGCGGCGGCAGCGCCAGCGCCGTCCACCCGCGCGTGCGCGCGCTCACCATAGCCGCGCCAGCCCGTAGACGATCGCGCCGATCGGCAACCAGGTGAGCACGACGAAGG
Source organism: Pseudomonadota bacterium (assembly GCA_023386515.1). The sequence continues at coordinate 2,947 of JAEWJQ010000316.1, forward strand.
TCCAGTAATTGGCATTGTCCTCGACATCGGCGAACTGGTCGTCGCCGATCTCGTGGGTGAACAGCCACGCCGCCTGCACCGCGGTGTCACCCCAGTCGGTGACGACATGGCTGGTGTGCAACACCATCAGCATCCACACCACCGAGCCGTAGGCGTCGCTGTCCCAGCGCGTGTTGAGATGCGCCAGCTCATAGCCGCGCGGGATCAGCAGCAGCAGGCCGAGCACGGCCATCGCCGCCACGCCGACCCGCACCCCGCCCGCGTCCTTGGCGAGCGCGCGACGGCGCACCCACAGGTTGGGCAGCTCGCTCAGCAGCAGTCCGAGCGTGAAGACCAGGCCCCAGTTCAGATCCGGCGGGCGTGTGCCGGGCGGCGGCCAGGCGGGGGCCTGCTGAGTCATCAGGTACAGATAGGCCGCGGCGGCGAGCGCGAAGCCGGTGCCCTCGATCAGCATGAAGCCGATGTTGCCCCACCAGACGAGGTGGCGCGCGCCGCTCGCGCTCGCCGGCAGGCCGGAGAGATCGCCGACGACCTCCAACTCGCGCGGCGCCACGACGCTCATGATCGCACCCGCAACGGGCCGGTCGTGGCGCGTCCGCGCTG
>JAEWJQ010000382.1 GCA_023386515.1 Pseudomonadota bacterium
GGGTCAATCCGCGTCTGCATGAAGGCGATGAAGGCGGTGACCGCGGGCCGGATCCGCGGCGTCGGCAGGTGCACCGCGTGGATCGCCGCGTCCGCCGATCCCTCCCACGGCGCCAGCACGCGTACCAGCCTCCCGTCCGCCAGCGCGTCGCCCACGTCCCATAGCGACCGCAGCGCGATGCCGACGCCGTCCAGCGCCAGTTCGCGGACGATCTCGCTCGAATTGGTCGCGACGTGGCTGGCCTGGTCGACCGTCGCGATCCGCTCGCCCGCCGCGAGCCGCCACGGCATCTGGCCATCCGCGGCGAGCACCCGATGCTCGGCGAGCGCTGCGACCGTCGCGGGCGCGCCGTGGGCTGCAAGATAGGCGGGCGCCGCGCACAGGATGCGCCGACTCGTCGCCAGGCGATGGCCGACCAGTGGCGGCCTGACCGACGGTGCGATCCGTATCGCAACGTCGACCCCTGCCGTCGCCAGATCGACGAAGCCGTCGTCCAGATCGATGCGCAGCGCCACCGCTGGAAAGGCGCGCAGGAACGCCCCGAGATGCGGCGCGAGATGCAGCCGCCCGAACGACGTCGGCGCACTCACCGTCAGCCGGCCGGCCGGTGCCGCCGTTTCCCCCGCGATCCGCGCCTCCGCCTCGCGCACCGCGGCACGCACCGGGATCAGATCGTCGCGAAACTGTGTCCCCGCCGCGGTCAGCACCAGACGCCGGGTCGTCCGGTGCACCAGGCGCACGCCAAGCCGCTGCTCCAGCCGCGCCAGCCGTTTGGACGCCATGGCCGGCGAGATGCCGATCGCCCGCGCCGCTGCCGACAGGCTGCCCGCCTCGGCGACCAGCGCGAACAGATCATAATCGGGATCGAGCGGCATTGTTTCCTCAGGGGAACAGGAGCTTCAACATCTTCGCCTCTACCGCACAAGTCGTCGCAACACTATGCTCGCCGTCATTGAACGAGGGAGGATTCATGTCTTCGATGGTCGCGCGCGCCGGGCTGCAGGTCGATACCGGCCTCGTCGGCTTTCTCGTGTCTGAGGCGCTGCCGGGGAGCGGTGTCGCCCCCGGCGCCTTTTGGGCCGGCCTCGCCGATCTGTTCGCGCGCTTCACGCCTGCCAATCGCACGCTGCTCGTCGAGCGCGATCGGTTGCAGGCCGCGATCGACGCGCGCTACCGCTCCGGCGGCAGCTCCGACGAACGCTTCCTGCGTGAAATCGGCTATTGCCGGCTAGAACCCGTCCCCTTCACGATCGATCCGCAGGGCGTCGATGCAGAGGTCGCCGCGATCGCCGGACCGCAGCTGGTCGTGCCGCTCCTCAACGCCCGCTTCCTGCTCAATGCCGCCAATGCCCGCTGGGGCAGCCTCTACGACGCACTCTACGGCAGCGACGCGATACCCGGCGCCGCGACCGGCAACGGCTACGACCCCGTCCGCGGCGCGTCTGTGATCGCATGGGCCAAGGCATTCCTCGACGAGGCGCTGCCGCTTGCCGATGGCTCATGGGCGACGCTGACCGGCGAACCGATCCTCGCCGACCCGACCGCCTTCGTCGCACGCAGCGACAAGGGCCTGCTGTTCCGCCACCACGGCCTGCATATCGAGGTAGTGATCGATCGCGACCATCCCATTGGTCGCGGCGATCCCGCCGGAATTGCCGACGTCGTGCTGGAAAGCGCGGTGACGACGATCTGCGATCTCGAGGATTCAGTCGCGGCGGTCGACGGACCGGACAAGGTGTCCGCTTACACCAACTGGCTCGGCCTGATGCGCGGCGACCTGTGCGCGAAGTTCGAGAAGAATGGCCGTGATCTCTCCCGCCGCCTCGCCGAAGACCGGACCTATACCGCGCCCGACGGCACGCCGCTGACCCTGCCCGGCCGCAGCCTGCTGTTCGTCCGCAACGTCGGCCACCTGATGACCACCCCCGCCGTGCGGCTCGCCGATGGGTCGGAGGCGCCGGAGGGCATTCTCGACGCCGCCGTCACCAGCCTGATCGCGCTCCACGATCTCCGCGGTCCCCGCCGCAACAGCCGCACCGGCTCGATCTATATCGTCAAGCCGAAGATGCATGGCCCAGAGGAGGCGGCGTTCACCGACCGGCTGTTCGACGCGGTCGAGGACCTGCTCGGCCTCGCCCGCCACACGATCAAGGTCGGCCTGATGGACGAGGAGCGCCGCACCAGCGCCAATCTCGCCGCCTGCATCGCGGCGCTGCGCCACCGTATCGTCTTCATCAACACCGGCTTCCTCGACCGCACCGGCGACGAGATCCATACCGCCATGCACGCCGGCCCGGTGATCCCCAAGGCGGCGATGAAGACCAGCGCCTGGATCGCCGCCTACGAGGACCGCAACGTGCAGATCGGTCTCGCCTGCGGCTTCGCCGGCCGCGGCCAGATCGGCAAGGGCATGTGGGCCGCGCCCGACCGCATGGCGGACATGCTCGCCCAGAAGGACTCCCACCCGCAGAGTGGCGCGACCACCGCCTGGGTCCCCTCGCCCACCGCCGCGACGTTGCACGCCACCCACTATCACCGGATCGATGTAGCGGAACGGCAGCGCGCGCGCACCGCGGAAACCATCGCTCCCCTCGACGCGCTGCTCACTCCGCCGCTCGCCACCGGCCGCAACTGGTCGCGCGCGGAGGTCGAACGGGAACTCGACAACAATGCCCAGGGTATCCTCGGCTACGTCGTCCGCTGGATCGACCAGGGGATCGGCTGCTCCAAGGTGCCCGACATCCACGACGTCGGCCTGATGGAGGACCGCGCCACTTTGCGCATCGCCTCGCAGCATATCGCCAATTGGCTGCTGCACGGCGTTGCCAGCATCGCCGACGTCGAGGCGGCGCTGGGCCGCATGGCGGCCAAGGTCGATGCCCAGAACACCGGCGATCCGCTCTATCGGCCGATGGCGCCCGATCCGGACGGCAGCATCGCCTTCCAGGCCGCCCGCGCGCTGGTGCTCGAGGGCGTCGAGCAGCCGAATGGCTATACCGAACCGCTGCTCCACCGCTTCCGGGCGCAGCGCAAGGCGGCGGATGCGCCGCGGCAGGCCGATCCGCTCTTGCCCTGACCGCCCGTGTCGCGGCAAGCAGTCGCCGCCATGCCGCGTCCGCCGTTTCCGATCGCCTCGCGCCTGATCGCGCTGCTGCTGCTCTGCATGCCGGCGCTCGCCGCCGCGC
>JAEWJQ010000024.1 GCA_023386515.1 Pseudomonadota bacterium
GACGGCGCCAGCGTGCTGACCGAGACGATCTTCGAGAATCGCTACATGCACGTGCCCGAACTGGCGCGGATGGGCGCCGACATCCAGGTGCACGGCCGTACCGCGGTGGTGAAGGGCAAGAGCGCGCTGGTCGGCGCGCCGGTGATGGCGACCGACCTGCGCGCGTCGATGAGCCTGATCCTCGCCGGCCTGGTCGCGGAGGGCGAGACCGCGGTCAGCCGCGTCTACCATCTCGACCGCGGCTACGAGCGGCTGGAAGAGAAACTGTCCGCGGTCGGCGCCGACATCGAACGCGCCAGCGACGGCTGATGCGTCAGGCGATGCGGTCGGGCACCTCCGCCGCATCGTCTTCGATCGCCGCCTGGGGCGCGACCGCTTCCCACGGAAAGACGTACCAGTCCTTGGTCGTGGTGCGGTCGATCGTGCGGGCGCGATAGTCGACGCGCTGCGCAGAGACGACATTGTCGATCAGCGTCGCGAACCGGATATGCGCCGCGGGCGCGCCGGCCGCGGCGAGCTTGTCGCGCAGCAGGCCGATCGTCCGCCCCGAATCGTTGATGTCGTCGACGAACAGCAGGCGCTCGCCGGCGCGCGCCCGGGTCGCCAGGCGGACCAGCACATCGTCGGCGAAATCCTTGACGTTGCTCGACAGGTCGCACGACAGCGTCGCCAGCCCGGTGGCGTGGCTGAGGTAGACCGCCGGCACCAGCCCGCCGCGCCCGCTGCCGATGAGATAATCGGCCCGCCAGCCGGCATCGGCATCCAGCGCAGCCGCGAGCGCGCACACGTCGGCGACGAATGCGTCGTGGCCGATCGGGGTGAACACCGGCATCAGGCAGCCCTTTCCACATAGGCATCGACCGCCGCGACGTGGCGCGCGATGCTATCCGCCGGCAGGAACGATCCCAGGAAGCTGTTGCGCGCCAGCGTCGCCAGCTGCGCGTGCGACAGGTGGCGCGCCGCCGCCGTCGCGCGGAAATTCTCCGCGATATAGCCGCCGAAATAGGCCGGATCGTCGGAATGGATCGTCGCCCGCAGGCCGAGGTCGAGCATCCGGTCGATCGGATGCGCCGCCAGCCGGTCGACGTTGCGCAGGGCGACGTTGGACAGCGGGCAGACGGTCAGCGTCATCCGCTCGGCGACCAGTCGCGTCACCAATTCGGGATCCTCCAGGCTGCGGTTGCCGTGGTCGATCCGGTCGACGTGGAGCACGTCCAGCGCCTCGCGCACATAGTCGGGCGGCCCCTCCTCGCCGGCATGGCAGCACAGTTTCAGCCCGCGCTCGCGACTGGCGGCGAAGACGCGGGCGAATTTGGCGGGCGGGTTGCCGAGCTCGGAGGAATCGAGGCCGACGCCGACGAAGCGGTCGAGCCACGGCTCGGCGAGCCGCAAAGTCGCCAGCGCATCCTCCTCGTCGAGGTGGCGCAGATAGCTCATGATCAGGCCGACGCTCATCCCGTGCCGCGCCTCCGCCTCGGCGATGCCGGCGGTCAGGCCGCGCATCACCGTGTCGAAGCCGACGCCGCGGTGGGTGTGCGTCTGCGGATCAAAAAAGATCTCGGTGTGGCGCACGCCGTCGGCGGCGGCGCGATCGAAATAGGCGACGGCGAGGTCGCGGAAATCCTCCTCGCTGAGCAGCACCGCCGCGCCGGCGTAATAGATGTCGAGGAAGCTCTGCAGGTCGGTGAAGCGATAGGCCGCGCGCACCTCCTCGACGCTCTTGAAAGGGATGGCGACGCGGTTGCGCCGGGCGAGCGCGACCATCAGCTCGGGTTCGAGGCTGCCCTCGATGTGCAGATGGAGTTCGGCCTTGGGCAGGCCGGTGCAGAATGTCGCGAGATCGGTCATCCGCGCCATCATCGCTGCGGTGCGGCGGATGGGCAAGGTTCTTCCCGCTGGATCACCCTCACCCGTCCGGCGCTGCCCGCCGCCGTCCAGTGACGGGTCGATCATGCCTCCGGCAGAACCGACCCGTCACTGGGCCCGCCCGGCACAGCCAGGGGGAAGGGTGAGGGTGAGTCGTAGTGGGTTCAGATCGCCGCCAGCGCCTGGTCGAAATCGGCGATCAGGTCGTCGGCATCCTCGACGCCGATCGAGATGCGTACCAGATTGTCGGTGATGCCCAGCGCCTGCTTGCGCGCCTCCGGCACCGACAGATGCGTCATCGCGGCGGGATGCGACGCCAGCGTCTCGGTACCGCCCAGGCTGACCGCCAGCTTGGCGATCTTCAGCGCGTCGAGGAAGCGGAACGCTTCCGCCTCGCCGCCCTTGACCAACAGCGAGAAGGTCGAGCCGGCGCCGCTGCAATGGCGGTCGTAGATGTCCTTCTGGCGCGCATCCTCGATGAAGCCGAGATAGCCCATGCTGTCGACCTTGGGATGCTGGCGCAGGAAGGCGCAGACCTTGGCGGCATTCTCGCCCGCCCGGCTCATCCTGAGTTCCAGCGTTTCCAGCGACCGCAGCAGCATCCACGCCGTATTGGGGTCGCAGATCGTGCCGATCGTGTTGCGCATCGAGCGGATCGTGTTGATATGCTCCTTGCTGCCGAGCACGCCGCCGGCGACCAGGTCGGAATGGCCGCCCGCATATTTGGTCAGGCTGTAGACGACGATGTCGGCGCCATGCTGCAGCGGCTTCGACCAGAGCGGCCCCAGGAAGGTGTTGTCGATCGCGATCGGCGGCTTGGACGGGCTGTTGGCGAAGATCGCGTCGCGGCTGGCGCGGACCGCCTCGACGTCGACCAAAGCGTTGGTCGGATTGGCGGGACTTTCCAGATAGATCAGCGCGACATTGCCGCTCGCCGCCTTGCCCAGCACGGCGTCGATCTCGGCGCGCGTCGCACCCGCCGGGAAGTCGAGCCAATGCACCCCGAACCGGCCGAGGATGCGCGCGATCAGCGTCTCGGTCGCCGCATAGAGCGGCCCCGAATGCACGATCGTGTCGCCCGGCTTGACCATCGACAGGAACAAAGTGGCGATCGCCGCCATGCCGCTGGAAAAGGCGAGCGCATCCTCCGCCTCTTCCCATACCGACAGGCGATCCTCGAGGATCTCCTGATTGGGGCCGTTGAAGCGCGAATAGACGAGGCCCTCGGCACCGCCCGGCCGCTTACCGGTGACGCCCTCGAAATGACGCTTGCCCGCGGCGGCATTGGGGAAGACGATGGTCGAAGTAAGGAAGACCGGGGGCTTGAGCGATCCTTCGGACAGCGCCGGGGCGAAGCCATGGCCCATCATCAGCGTCGAGGGCTTCAGCTTGCGGCCGGCGATCGTCTTCGGCGTGCTCGGGCCGGCGTCGGGCGCGGGCACGCCGGTCATGTCGGGTTCGGTCTCGCGGTTCGGCATCGTCATCTCCTTGTGATGCGGGAGCATAACGCCGGATCGTAACGGAGGATACCAGTTTGCCGCGCGGTCCGTCCTCGTCAGCCTGTCGTCCCGGCGTGAGCCGGTGTCGTGCGAGGCGGGCTGATATCGGAGTTCACGCGACGACGCGAAGACGCGAAGATTTTGGTTCGCGCGGAGGCGCGGAGGCGCGGAGATGATGCGCTTGACGCGACAGCGGCCCTTCCTTCGCCGGATTGATGAATCAGGGTCGCTCCCAACGCGGGACACCTCCGCGCCTCCGCGAGAACATCCTTCTTCTTCGCGTCTTCGCGTCTTCGCGCGAACTCAATCCGCGACCCCGATGACAGTGATCTGCCGCCCGTAATCCGCCTCCCCCCGATGCGTCGCACGGCGGAAGCTGAAGAACCGATCCTCGTCGGCATAGGTGTCGAGCCCCAGCGCCTCGACCCGCGCGACCCCCGCCGCGGCGAGCCGATGCGCGACATAAGCCTCGAGGTCGAACTGGTGATGCCCCATCCGGCCATCGGCGAAGAACCGCTCGTTGGCAGGATCGGCGGCGGCGAAACGCGCGAGGAACGCATCGTCGACCTCATAGCTCGCCCGCGCGATGCACGGACCCACCGCGGCGACGATCCGGCCGCGTTCGGCGCCCAGCGTCTCCATCGCCAACAGCGTCGCGTCGGTGATGCCGGCCACCGCGCCCTTCCACCCCGCAAGCGCCGCCCCGACCACGCCGGCGGCGGGATCGGCGAACAGCACCGGCGCGCAATCCGCGGTCAGGATGCC
>JAEWJQ010000045.1 GCA_023386515.1 Pseudomonadota bacterium
AAGTGGTTGGTCCCGTTCTCGCGCGTCTGGGCGAGCAGCGGGCCGTCACCGGCTATGGCGAGCTCATTCCCGCGACCGGAGCCGCTGCTGGCGATCGCCCGCTGTTCGATCAGATGCCCCTGCGCGTCCAGGTGAGCGAGATAGGCAGCGCCGCCATTGGCATTGTCCGAGCGGCCGCCGAGATAGATGCTGCCATCCGCCGCGGCGACGACGGCCGTCGCCTCGTCGTTCCCGGCGCTCGGCAGGGCGGTGGCGAACTGCCGCTCGCCGGTCGCATCGTAGCGGGCGAGCATCATCGCACTGCCGCTGATCGCGGTTCCGTCGAACTGGCCGGTGACAGTGCCGGCGACGACCACGTCGCCCTTCGGGGTCAGGCTGATGGCGGCGCCTTCGGACGTGCCCGTCGCACCCAGCGCATGCTGCCAGACGATCTTGCCCTCGCTGTCGAGCTTGCTGAGGAACAGGTCGTCGTGCCCGTTCACCCGCGAGGTGCCGATGTCGCCCTGCGTCGTGCCGACGATATAGGTGAAGCCGTCCGGCGCGGTCACGGTGGCGCGCGCCTGCAGCTTGGCGTTGACGCTGACCGGCGTCGCCGCGGCGGCGGGATCGGTCGTCGGATCGAGGGTGTCGGCGTTCTGGGCGTCGGCGGCCTTGGCGTCCGCCTTCGCCTGCGCCGCCGCAGTCCCGGCGCGGTCGGTGGCGACGATCGTGCCCAGCGACTGCCGGTCGAGCGAGGCCGAAGGGTCCGCCACCCGGGACAGGCTGGCTCCTTCAGGCGCGCCGAATTGGGTGCCGCTGCCGACCACGGTCAGCGCATCGCCCGCGCCCGCCTGCTGGAGCGACACCGTCGTCGCCGCCGTCGTGGTCATGGTCAGCCCGTATTTGTCGCCGATCATCGCGGGCGCGAACTTGACCTCGTATTTGAAGCCGCTGGACGGCGCAGCGATGGCGTCGTTGAAGGCCTGGGCCACTTGCTTGAGCGTCGGCGGCTGCTGCGCCAGCGACGACAAGTCGACCGTGACGCTGTCGTGATGCGTGCCGTTGTCCAGCTGCACGGTGAACCGCTCCTGCCCGGTGACGCCGGGCAGACCGGCATCGAGATCGGCGACGACGCCGATGCCGGTGAAGCTGCCGATGTCCTTCGTCGCGAGGCCGGGCGCACTCTTCACATTGGTCGTCGGGGGTCCGAAGGCGAGCGCGACCTTGCGACCCGGCGCATTGGCCAGGAAGGTGCGCAGATCGGCCAGCCCCTTGGCGAAGGCGCGCTGCAGCCCCTGCCGCTCGACGTCGCCCAGCCCCGCCTGCTGCCCGGCACTGGCCAGCGCCTTCAGCCGGTCGAGCGCGCGATAGGTGACGAAGGTCGTCTCGACGTCGTCCGACCCCGCCGCCTCGGACGGACGCAGTTCGTCGACGATCGTATGCATCGCGCGGACGCTTGCCGCCTTGCCCGCGATCGCATCGAGCGACCTCGAATCCTTGGCTGCGGTGCGCCACGGCGCCTGCGTCGCGGGGGTGGTGAACAGCTTGCGCGCGGCACGGGCCGCGGCGGTTTCGACCGGGACGTTCGCGGTGCCGAGACCGAAGGCGTTGCCGCCACCGCCCAGCAAACTCAATCCGATGATCCCGCCGTAAATGTCGACCATTGCCGCCTCCCTGCTCCAGACCGGCGCATTCCTCCTATAAGATAGACGAAACGCGGCCAGAACGGTCGCGCACCGTCAACTTTCGGGGGACTGCATGAGCATGACGGCGCCGGTCATCGAACCGGCCGACCTGAAAAAATATTCGGGTCTGCAACGGGCCGGCGCGCTGATGCTGGCGCTCGGCGAAACCCACGGCGCTCCGATCTGGGAACAATTGTCGATCGACGAGGTGACCGAACTGTCGGGCTGCATCGCCCAGCTCGGCCGCGTTCCGGCGTCGGTGGTCGAGCATCTGCTGGTGCAATTTTCCAGCGAGGTCGCCGGCATGGCGAACCTGCACGGCTCGTTCGATTCGACGGAGCGGCTGTTGCGCGCGGTGATGCCGGAGGATCGCGTCCGCGAGATCATGGACAATATCCGCGGCCCCTCCGGCCGGACGATGTGGGACAAGCTGTCGAACGTCAGCGAGAGCCTGCTCGCCAATTATCTGAAGAACGAATATCCGCAGACGATCGCCGTGATCCTGCAGAAGTTGCGCCCGGATCACGCGGCGCGCGTGCTGGCCGAATTGCCGCAGGAGCTGTCGGCAGAGGTGGTGCTGCGCATGCTGCGCATCAGGCCATCGAGCAGCGGCACACCGAACACCGGTGCCAATCGCACGACGACGCTGTCGGCGGCATGGATCGCCGCGAGAACCGTGCTGTCGGTGCCGTGATCGCCCTGACGCGGCGGCAGTGCCGCCCGCGCGGCGGTTTCCGCACCAGCGGCACCGTCATCGGCCAGGGGCGGGTTCGCCGCCAGTTCGTCGCGCAGCGACGCGATCCGCGCCCGCGTCTTGTCGCGGCGCACATCGACTCCGGCAATCAGCGGGATATGGCGGTCGTATTCGCCGGCATCCGCTGCCCGCATAACCTGTTCCCGCAACGCCGCGACGCTGTCCGCGCCCAGCATCCTGCACACGGCGCGAACGGCCTGCGCATTCCAGCGACCTATCGGTTTGAAGGCGTTTTCCAGCCGCGACAGGATGACCGGAGCAATGCCGTACAGGCGTTCGACCTGCGGGATCGACAGACTGCGGTCCGCCTCGCGCCGGGCGCGGATCGCGGCGGCCAGCAGCACGGCGAAGCGATCCTCCTCGATATCCTCCTCGGTCCAGTCCTGCAGATCGACCGCCCAGTCGGCGATGTCGAAATCCAGCGCATCGATGTCGAGCAGCAGCGCCTCGGGCGCGACGTCCAGCGCCGACGCGATGCGGCGCAGCTCGGCTGCCTTGGCGACGACCTCGCCCCGTTCGATCTTCGACAGTCGGACGTAGGGGATGTCCGGCAATCGCGCCGCCAGGCCGAGCAAGGTCGGGATGCCACACTGCCGCCGAACATCGCGGACGCGATTGGGAAAGACGATCGATCGATAGCGGTCGATCTCTCCCATCGCGGCCCTCTCCTCCGTCGCTGCGGACCTGTTCGTCTGTGGCATCGCCGTGGCCAACCCTCCTCGTCACGCAACTATCTCGTCGCACGCGCCATCCTCGCAATCCGAACATGGCATAGCAACGCGATACGCGGCCGCTCTGGCAGTTTCGCGCGTCACAGACAATTCAGAAGCGACAGGAACCTGCCGCCGGGCGTTGGCGCCACCTTCCCGACGTCCAATCGTTGGGACGTTATGACCGACACGATCGCCGACCTGCAGTTGCGAATGGAGGCCGCCGCCGCGGCGCTCGACTTCGAGGAGGCCCGCCGATTGCGCGACCGGATCGCGCTGATCCGCGGCGGCGCGTCGGCGAGCGAGGCGGCGGC
>JAEWJQ010000050.1 GCA_023386515.1 Pseudomonadota bacterium
GTGTAGAAGGGCTTGGCCGGCGGCATCTCGCCGAGCTTGCGGGGCTTCGCCTTGGGCGTGCCGAAGCCCACCTGCGAGGCCTGGGGGCGTTCGCACTGGCGTGGCAGCGGTTTGGCAGGCTTGGCGGACTGCGCCAGGGCTGGTGGCGCCGCGAGCAGGATGATGGGGAGCAGAACGCGCATCGAAGACCTCCTGTGCCGCGATCCTAACACGTCCGTTCCGGCCCGACTAGCGTTTGCGGGTCAGCTCGCGCATCGCATCGTCGAGACCGGCGAGGTTCAGCGGATACATACGGTCGGTCATCAGCCGCCGGATCAGCCCGATCGACGGCGTGTAACCCCATTGCGCCTCCGGGATCGGGTTGAGCCAGACCGCGGCCGGATAAGTGGCGGCGAGCCGCTGCAGCCAAGTCGCCCCCGCCTCCTCGTTGAAATGCTCGACCGATCCACCCCGCTGGGTGATCTCATAGGGACTCATCGACGCGTCGCCGACGAAGACCAGCTTGTAATCGTGGCCGAACTTATGGAGCAGATCGGCGGTCGCGGTGCGTTCCTGGAAGCGGCGGCGATTGTCCTTCCACACCCCTTCATAAGGGCAGTTGTGGAAGTAGAAGAATTCGAGGTTCTTGAACTCCGCGGTCGCGGCGCTGAACAGCTCCTCGCAGAGCCGCACCCAAGGGTCCATCGAGCCGCCGACGTCGAGGAACAGCAGCACCTTGACCGCGTTGCGCCGCTCGGGCCGCATGCGCACGTCGAGCCAGCCCTGGCGGGCGGTGCCTTGGATCGTGCCGTCGATGTCGAGTTCGTCCGCCGCGCCCTCGCGCGCGAAGCGGCGCAGGCGGCGCAGTGCGACCTTGATGTTGCGGGTGCCGAGCTCGCGGGTGTTGTCGAGGTTGCGGAAGTCGCGCTGTTCCCAGACCTTGACCGCGCGCTTGTGGACACTCTCGCCGCCGATGCGCACGCCTTCGGGATTGTAGCCGCTGTTGCCGAACGGGCTGGTGCCGCCGGTGCCGATCCATTTGTTGCCGCCCTGGTGGCGGCCCTCCTGCTCGGCGAGCCGCTGCTGCAGCGTCTCCATCAGCTGGTCCCACGAGCCGAGCGCCTCGATCCTGGCCATCTCCTCCGGGCTGAGATAGCGCTGCGCCACCGCCTTCAGCCAGTCGGCGGGCAGCTCGGCGGGGGCGGTGCCGTAGCTCGCCTCCAGGCCGCGGAAGACATGGGCGAAGACCTGATCGAAGCGATCGAGCAGCCCCTCGTCCTTCACATAGGTGGCGCGGGCGAGATAATAAAAGGCGTCGGGGGTGGGCTCGATCACCTCCGCCTCCAGCGCCTCGAGCAGCAGCAGATGCTCCTTGAGGCTCGCCGGGATGCCGGCGCTGCGCAGCGCGTCGAGGAAGGTGAGGAACATGGCCGACGGTCTAGCGGCTTTGCCGATCGTCGCGCCAGCCCCGCCGCCGGATCGGCACGACCGCTATTTCGCCGCCACCACCGGCAGTTCGATCGCGCTGCCGTGCGCGCCGCCGTAATCGACCGTGATCGTCGCCTTGCGGTAATCGCCCGGCGTGGCATTCATGATGCTCTTCACGAAGGTCTGCGGATTGCGGTCGTAGAGCGGGAACCAGCTCGACTGGAGCTGCACCATGATCCGGTGGCCCGGCAGGAAGACGTGATTGGCGTGCGGCAGGACGATACGGTAGCGCAACGCCTGATTGGGCGCGATCGGCTTCGCGGTCGCAAAGCCCTCGCGATAGCGGCCGCGCAATATGTCCATCGCGACCGGCAGCTGATAGCCGCCCATCTCCGGCTTGTCGGTATGTTCGGCCGGATAGACGTCGATCAGCTTGGCGACGAAATCGCCGTCGCTGCCGGTGGTGCTGGCGAGCAGATCGACGACCGCCGCACCGGAGATTGCCACCGGCCGGGTCAGCGCCGGGGTCTGCCAGACGAGCACGTCGGTACGGTCGGAGAAGGGGCGCTGGTCGTCGACCAGCCACTGCCGCCAGGTCGATCCGGTGGCGTAGGTCGGGCGGATCGGGCGCAGTCGATACGGGATTGGTTTGGCCGGATCGGAGACGTAGCTGTCGCGCCCGTTCGCCGTCGCCGCATTCCAGTCGAGCGCGCCGTTGCCGCCGAAATAGAGCTTGGTCATCGGCGCGGCGCAATTCGCGTCGCAGGCGAGCGGCCAGGTCGGCAGCGTCTGCCAGCGGTTGCTGCCCGTCTGGAAGGCGGTGACCGGCGCCAGCGTGTCGACGGCGCCGTCGGTCTTCAGATGTGCGTCGAGGAAGGGCAGAAGCACCTCGCGCCGGAACCACAGGCCGGTGTCCGAATCGAAGCGGATCGCGCCCAAAGTCGATCCGTCGCCGTTGGCGCCGCCATGCGCCCAGGGACCGAGGACGAGATGGTTGACGTGGTTCGGATCGACCTTGCTGACCGCGCGATAGGCGGCGACCGCTCCGTAAATATCCTCCTGGTCCCATTGCGAGGCGACCCACAGGGTCGGCACGGTCTGCGGCTGCTTGGGCAAAATGTCCTCCAGCGCCTGCGCCTGCCAGAAAGCGTCGTAGGCGGGATGGGCGAGCATCCGGTTGACCCAGGGCAATTGCTGCAGGCCGTGACTGCGGACAAAGTCGCTCGCCGAGCCGGCGCGCAGGAAGACGTCGTAATCGTCATAGGCGTCGCGCCACAGGTCGCCGGCATTGCCCTTCGCCGCATCCTGCCCGTAATAATAATCGAAGCCGATCAGGCGGAAGGCGCCGCCGTGGAAATCGTCGTCACCCATCCAGGTGTTGATCACCGGGTTCATCGGCACCGACGCCTTCAACGCGGGATGCGGCTTCACCAGCGCCATCGCCGCCATCATGCCGTCATAGCTGGTGCCGATGATGCCGACGCGACCGTTGCTGTTCTTCAGGTTCTTCACCAGCCAGTCGATCGTGTCATAGGCGTCGGTGCTGTGATCGACCTTGGTGCCGTTGAGCGGTCCGATCAGAGGGCGTTCGTTGACGTAATCGCCCTCCGAACCGTATTTGCCGCGCACGTCCTCGTAGACGCGGATGTAGCCGGCATCGAGCAGCATCGCATCGGAAGCGCGGACCGTCATCGCGCCGTGCGACGAGCTTTCCCGCTGCGTCGCGCTCTCCGCGCCATAGGGGGTGCGCTGCAGCACGATCGGTGCGTCGGTCAGCCCCTTGCGCTGGACGATCACCGCGTGGAGCTTGGCTCCGTCGCGCATCGGAATGTCGACGCTGCGCCGCTCGAAATCGAACGCGCCGTCGACCGGCTTGAACGTCTTGGGAATGTCGGAGCCGAGTTGCTGCGCATGGCCGCCGGCCGCGAGCGCCGCGGCGAGCAGGGGGGCGGCGAGCAGGGACAGGGTTAGGGCGCGGCGCATCGGCAAATCCTGTAAGCTTTTGTTGCTACAGGGATGACACAGGCGCGACGGGCGTGGAAGCGGCTAATCCACGTGGGTCCAAACCGCCCGCCGTGGCACGGGAAGGTTCAGCGACGGCCGGCACCTGGGACATAAGCGTCGATCAGGGCACCGACATAGTCGGGATTGCGCGCCGACAGGCCGGCGGCGGCCCGGCCTTCGCCATAGATGAAGCCCTTGATCGCGTAGATGCTGCTGCCCAGCCCGTCGTTGTCGCGGAACCAGACCTTCACCTCGCTCCAGTCGTTGCGCGGCGAGACGTCGTACAGCGTGACGTCCTGTTCGGTATGGCCGCGCTCGCCATTCTGCCGCGACCAATTGGCGTGGGTGAGCATCAGCACGCGACGCTCGACGATGCGGCTGACCACCGCGACATGGCCGAGCGGCAGCCGCGCCGTCTTGGCGAAGACGATGACCGATCCGACCGCGGGGCGATGACCGCGCTCGTAGCGGCCCTCCGCCTGGTCCCACCAGGTCCAGGCATCGCCGTAGATCTGGATGCCGGAGGCGGCGCGGGCGAAGGGTACGCATTGACCGACATAGTCGAGCAAGCTGCTCGCGGTCGCGGCGGGCATGGTCGCCAGCGCCACGATCGCCGCCACGGCCGACACGCCGCATTTGGGAAGGATGCCCCACATGACGCCCGGCATAGCCCGGCGGAGGTGACTGGCCGGTTGGCAGTTATGGTTAACGCGGGACGAGGGCGGATCAATGGCGGCCGATACCCAGCGTCTTGCGTCAGAGACGTTACGAAAGCGTAATGGAACCGGCGGCGTTTGGCGGGAAGGTAAAACTTCCCGGCGGAATGCCGCGCGGCTGCCGCACGATCACTACGCCGCCACGCCTGCTGGTCAGCGCCCCTGCCGCTTCGCCATGAAGGCGAGCCGTTCGAACAGCATCACGTCGGCCTCGTTCTTCAGCAGCGCGCCATGCAGCGGCGGGATCGCCTTGGTCGGATCACGGTTCTGCAGCACCTCGAGCGGCATGTCCTCGTGCAGCAGCAGCTTGAGCCAGTCGAGCAACTCGCTGGTCGAGGGTTTCTTCTTGAGCCCGGGGACGTCGCGCACCTCGTAGAAGAGATCGAGGGCGCGGCTGACCAGCAGCTTCTGGATGCCGGGGAAATGGACGTCGACGATCGCCTGCATCGTGTCGCGGTCCGGGAAGCGGATGTAATGGAAGAAGCAGCGCCGCAGGAAGGCGTCGGGCAGCTCCTTCTCGTTGTTCGAGGTGATGACGACGACCGGCCGTTCGGTGGCGCGCACCGTCTCGCCCGTCTCGTAAACGTGGAATTCCATGCGATCGAGCTCGTGGAGCAGGTCGTTAGGGAATTCGATGTCCGCCTTGTCGATCTCGTCGATCAGCAGGACGGGCGGCGTCGGGTGGGTAAAGGCTTCCCACAATTTGCCGCGCCGGATGTAATTGCCGATGTCGTGGACGCGCGGGTCGCCGAGCTGGCCGTCGCGCAGCCGGGCGACCGCGTCATATTCGTACAGGCCCTGATTCGCCTTGGTGGTCGACTTGACGGTCCATTCGATCAGCGGCGCGCCGATCGCCTGCGCGATCTCATAGGCGAGGACGGTCTTGCCGGTGCCGGGCTCGCCCTTGACCAGCAACGGGCGGCGCAGCGTCACCGCGGCATTGACCGCGACCTTCAGATCCTCGGTCGCGACATAGCTCTGAGTGCCCTCGAAACGCTGCATGCCCGGTCCTTCTGGAAGATCGGGTATGGCGATAGGCGCGATAGCGGGACGACGCAAATGCCGTCGGCCGACGGCTTTAGCCCTCGCGGGCGCTGGCGCGGGCCTCCAGCAAATCCCACAGCGCGCGGTGCTGCGCGAACACTTGCTGCGCGCCGAAGCAGACGGCGCGCTCGGTCGCCGCCGAGGCGCCGAGTTCGGCGATCCGCGCGGCGGTGACGGTTTCCGGCGGGAAGCCGAGGGCCGGCGCCTCGATGCCGAAGCGGGTCGCGGCATGATCCAGCAGCGCGCGGATCACCGCCCAATCGACGACGAGCGCAGCGACCGCCCCGGTGGCGCAGCCGCGCCGTTCGGACCGGGCGAGCATTTCGATGGCGTGGCGGCTGGTGAGCAAAGCGGTTTCGCTTTCCGCCTGACCGGGGGTCGAGGGCAGGGGGCCGGCGGCGGCGGCGAGATGCGCGATATAGCTGCGCTCGCCGACGAAGGCCTGCGCGATCGACTCGAGCCAGTCGCAGGCATCGGGCTGCGCACAGGCGCTGCGCGCGTCGGCGGCGAGACCGGGATGGTGGCCGTGCACCGCACAGAGTGCGTGCACCGCATCCGACAGGTCGCGCGCGGGCGGCGATTGTCCCAGCAAATGGGTTACATACGGATGACAGGCGCTGCCATCGGTTTCGGACAGGCGGAGGACGGCTGTCCAAGCGCTCGTGTGCCAGGCCGTTCGTGCCGTGTCCAACATGCTACCCCGATGCGAGCATTGCGGCGGGCACCGTTGCCCGACACGCCGCTTGTCGACTTCCGACCTATACGAAGCAAGTAAAGACGCGGTTGATGACGCGCTAACCAAAGCCCAAGAAAGCTTTACGGCGGCGAGCCGTGGCGTATGAACGCCGTCACGAGGGGGTGAGGGCGATAGGGATGCGGGCATGGTTGGTGGGACTGGCATGGGCAACGGCGGGGC
>JAEWJQ010000052.1 GCA_023386515.1 Pseudomonadota bacterium
GGCGGAGCAGGCGGATGCGCGCAGTGTCGATCTCATCGTCTTCCCGGAGCTCAACCTCACCTCCTACGCGCTCGACGACCTGCACCTGCAGACGGCGCAGCAGCGCGCCAGCGCCGCCGCGATCGTCGCCTTCGCGGAACGCACCGCGCATCTGAAACCGCTCTGTCTGATCGGCGCGGCGCTGGTCCGTGCCGGACGCCTGTACAATTGCGCCGTGGCGGTGTCGCGCGGCCGCATCCTCGGCGTCGTGCCCAAGACCTTCCTGCCGAACTACCGCGAATATTATGAGAAGCGCTGGTTCGCGAGCGGTGCGGCGCTGACCGGCCTGACCATCCGCCTCGGCGATGTCGAGGTGCCGTTCGGCATCGACCTGCTGTTCGAGGCGGACGACCTCCCCGGCTTCGTCGTCCATGCCGAGATTTGCGAGGATTATTGGGCGCCGACGCCGCCGTCCACGGCGGGGGCGCTGGCCGGCGCGCTGCTGTGCTGCAATCTGTCGGCGTCCAACATCGTTATCGGCAAGGCGCGCGAGCGGATGCTGCTCGCCGCGGCGCAGTCGGCGCGCCTCGCCGCCGCCTACGTCTATTCGGCGGCCGGCCCCGGCGAGAGCACGACCGACGTCGCCTGGGACGGCCAAGGCCTGATCTACGAGCTTGGCGAGCTGATCGCGCAATCCGACCGCTTCGCGCGCGAGCCGGGGATCACGGTCGCCGACATCGACCTGGAGCGGCTGGCGCAGGAACGTCTGCGCACCGGCACCTTCAACGATTCGGCGGCCTTCACCGGCCATCCGGAGACGCGCTTCCGGCGGATCGGTTTCGACCATCGCCCCGCCGGCGACGATGTCGGGCTGGAACGCGACATCCGTCGCTTCCCCTTCGTCCCCAACGATCCTGCCCGCCGTGACGAGGATTGCTACGAAGCGTTCAACATCCAGGTCGAGGCGCTCGCCAAGCGGCTGGGGGCACGGGCACAGACGCTGGTGATCGGCGTGTCGGGCGGGCTCGATTCGACCCATGCGCTGATCGTCGCCGCCAAGGCGATGGACCGTCTCGGTCGGCCGCGCGCCGATATCCTGGGCTTCACCATGCCCGGCTTCGCCACCGGCGACGCCACCAAGGGTCAGGCCTGGGCGCTGATGCGCGCGCTCGGCATCACGGCGGAGGAGATCGACATCCGCCCCGCCGCGACGCGGATGCTAACCGACATGGGCCACCCCTTCGGCCGCGGCGAGCCCGTCTATGACGTGACGTTCGAGAATGTGCAGGCTGGGCTGCGCACCGACTATCTGTTCCGGCTGGCCAACCAGCGCGGCGGGCTGGTGCTCGGCACCGGCGACCTCAGCGAGCTTGCGCTCGGCTGGTGCACCTATGGCGTCGGCGACCAGATGAGCCATTATGCGGTCAATGCCGGCGTCCCCAAGACGCTCATCCAGTTCCTGATCCGCTGGTGCATCCGCACCGGCCAATATGACGGCGCGACCAACCAGGTTCTGGCGGCGATCCTGGCCCAGGAGATTTCGCCCGAGCTCGTCCCCGCCGATGCGGAGACGGGCGCGCTGCAATCGACCGAATCGATGATCGGCCCCTATGCGCTCAACGACTTCTTCGCCCATTACGTGATCCGCCACGGATTGGCCCCGTCGAAGATCGCCTTCCTCGCCTGGCACGCCTGGCGCGACGTCGACCACGGCGCCTGGCCGGAGGATTATCCCGCCGACGCGCGCACCGCCTACGATCTGGCGACGATCAAGCACTGGCTGGAGCGGTTTCTGCTGCGCTTCTTCCAGACCAGCCAGTTCAAGCGCTCGGCCTTGCCCAACGGGCCCAAGGTGTCGGCCGGCGGCGCGGTCAGCCCGCGTGGCGACTGGCGCGCCCCGTCCGCCGGCACGGCGGCGATTTGGGTCGAGGAACTGCGCGCCAACGTACCATGACCTGGCAGCGATCGGCGCGGCCGAATCGTCGACGGATCGGGTAGCGAAGCTGCCGTAGGTTCTTGCGCTTGTACGATTGTGAGCGCAAGGTGACAGTCCGATGACAACCCCGCTCCGGGATGGCTCGCGCGATCGCCGGATCGAGGACCCATCCAACCTCTATCTGATCCACCCGGCGGCGCACGCCTTGCTGCGCCATGCCCTCGCGCGGCGGATCTCGGCGAACAGCGTGTCGATCGCCGGCCTGATCTGCGGCGGCGTCGCGGCGGCGGCCTTTTCGCAATATCGCTATCCTGCCGCGGCGCTCATCGGACTGATCTTCGCCATCGCCTGGCTGATCGCCGACGGACTCGACGGGATGATCGCGCGCGCGACCAAGACCGCCAGCGCGCTCGGCCGGATGCTCGACGGTCTGTGCGACCACGGCGTCTTCGCGCTGATCTATCTGTCGCTCGCCTTCTCGGTCGGCAGTTGGAGCGGCTGGCTGCTCGCGATCGTCGCGGGCGTCGCGCATGCCGTCCAGTCGAGCCTGTACGAGGGCGAACGGGCGCGCTTCCACCGTCGCGCCCGCGGCGAGCCGCTCGCCGC
>JAEWJQ010000324.1 GCA_023386515.1 Pseudomonadota bacterium
GGCCACCGACGATGACGACGAGGAGCACGACGGCGGTGATCGCGAGGCGGGACATAGCGTACCTTAAGTCACGTAAACACGGAGCAGAGCTTTTGCCCCGTCCTGCGCCGCTGTATAGCGCGGCGGACCATGTTGCAAAGCGCTCTTCCCCACGACGCCGGACCGGCCGGTGCCGCCACCCGACCGATCGTGCTCGTCGGGCTGATGGGGGTCGGCAAGTCGACCGTCGGCCGCCGCCTTGCCGCGCGCCTGTCGCTGCCGTTCGTCGATGCCGACCATGCGATCGAGGAGGCGGCGGGGATGACCGTCGCGGAGATCTTCGACCGTTTCGGCGAGCCCTATTTCCGTGACGGCGAGCGGCGCGTCATCGCCCGGCTGATGGACGGCCGGCCGAAGGTGATCGCGACCGGCGGCGGCGCCTTCATCAACCCGGAGACGCGCGCGCTGATCCTCAATGAGTCGACGGCGATCTGGCTCAACGCCGATCCGACCGTGCTGGCCGAGCGCGTCCGCCGGCGCGACACCCGCCCGCTGCTGCGCAATCGCGATCCGCACCAGGTGCTGAGCGAACTCGCCGCCGTCCGTAACCCCATCTATGCCGAGGCGCATATCCACATCACCAGTCACAAGGCCCCGCACGAGGCGACCGTCGCCGCCATCCTCAAGGCGCTGCGCCCGGCGGGCCGCCGGTGAGCCGCACCGTCACCGTCGCGCTCGGCGACCGCAGCTATCCGATCCTGATCGAAGCCGGCGTGCTGGCGCGCGCCGCCACGCACCTCGCGCCGTTCGCGCGGGGGCGGCGGATGGCGATCGTCACCGACGAGCATGTGCTTGCTCATCTCGCCACCTTGCAGGCGTCGCTGGGCGCGGCGGGGATCGCGAGCGAGGCGATCGTCCTGCCGCCCGGCGAGAAGACGAAGAGCTGGGCGCAGCTGGAGTCCCTGTGCGACCGGCTGCTCGACCTCGGCGTCGAGCGCGGCGATCACGTCATCGCGCTGGGTGGCGGGGTGATCGGCGAGCTGGCCGGCTTCGCAGCCGCGATCCTGAAGCGCGGCTGCGGCTTCGTACAGGTGCCGACGACGTTGCTCGCGCAGGTCGACAGCTCGGTCGGCGGCAAGACCGCGATCAACACGCGGGCGGGCAAGAACCTCATCGGCGCCTTCCACCAGCCGTCGCTGGTGCTGATCGACCCTGACGTGCTCGACACCCTGCCCGCGCGGGAAACGCGGGCGGGCTATGCCGAAGTGGTCAAATACGGGCTGATCGACGATCCGGACTTCTTCGCCTGGTGCGAATCGCACGGCGCAGCGCTGCTCGCCGGCGACGCCGCGGCGCGCGAACATGCCATCGGCCACGCCGTCGGGGCCAAGGCGCGGATCGTCGCCGCCGACGAGCATGAGACCAGCGGCATCCGCGCGCTGCTCAACCTCGGTCATACCTTCGGCCATGCGCTGGAGGCGGAGACCGGCTATTCGCAGGCACTGCTGCACGGCGAGGGCGTCGCGGCGGGCTGCGCGCTCGCCTTCGCCTTTTCCGCGGCGCAGGGCCTGTGCAGCGCCACCGACGCCGATCGGGTCGCCGACCATTTCCGGGCGGTCGGCCTGCCCGACGGCCTCGCTGCGGCGGGGATACCGGCGACCGGCGCGACGTTGGTCGACCATATGCGACACGACAAGAAGATGGCGGCAGGCACCCTGCCCTTCCTGCTCGCCCGCGGGATCGGCCAGACCTATCTCGACAAGACGGTCGACCTCGCCGCGGTCGAGCGCTTCCTCGACGCCCAACCCCGCTGATGCCCAATGGTGTCGCCAAGCGGGACCTGCCGACCAAGACGTGTCCGGCGTGCGGGCGGCCGTTCAGCTGGCGCAAGAAATGGGCGCGCGACTGGGACAGCGTGATCTACTGTTCGGACAAGTGCCGAAAGTCGCGCGGCAAATCCACGAGTCTTGACAGAATTGACGCCTGACCCCGCACAGTCCGCTCCCCCAAAGGAGCGACGCAATATGGCGTCAGGGGTATGGACGATCAGAAAGAGCGAGTGCCGATCGGTCTAATCAACGGCGTCGTTGTAGGACAGCGCCCTCATGCACCGCGCAGCCGCCAGCCGAGCCACAGCCAGCCGGCGATCAGCAGCGCGCCGCCGATCGGGGTGACCGCGCCGAGCCAGCGCGGCGCGCCGAGCGCCATCAGGTACAGCGTGCCCGCGAAGATCGCGCCACCGGCGACGAACAGCCACGCCGGCCCGCGCGCCTCCATCCGCAACGCGACCAGCGCCGCGACGGCATGGATCAGCTGATAATGGCCACCCGTCTTCAGCCATTCCTGCGCCGCGCCGGTCGCGCCATGCGCGCCGAACGCGCCGGCCGCGACCGCCAGGGCACCGGAGAAAGCGGCAAGGAGGCCGAACATCAGCGGTCGTTCCCCCAGGGCTGCTGCTCCGCGACCAGCGCGCGGGCGGCACGGATATCGCCGGCTTCGATCTGGATGCGCAGCCGTTCCTTGTCGCGCGACCGGTACATCTGCTCGGCACGGTTGATGTCGGTTTCCGATACGCCAAGCCCGTCGAGCGCCAGCCGCGCCATCTTGACCGCGGATTCCAGCACCTCGCGGACGACATATTTCGCCGGTCCCTGCTTCAGCTTGACCAGCGCGCGGCGATCATAGGCGCGGACGTAGATTTCCGCATTTGGAAAGGCCTCATGCACCGCTTCCAGCGTATCGGGCTGGATCTGGTCGCCGTCGATGCAGAACAGGATCAGTTCCGCTTCCGCCGCACCCGCCTGGCGCAGCAGGTCGAGCCGGGTGCCGTCGCCGTAATAGACCTTGGCGCCGAATTCGCCGGCGATGTCGATCATCTCGATGTCGGTGTCGATCAGCGTCACCGGAATGTCGCTGGCGAGCAGCATCTGCCCGACCGTCTGGCCGAATCGCCCGTAGCCGACGATGATCGCATTGGCGCCGTCCGCCTTGGGGCCATCGCGCTCCTGGTCCTTGGCGATCGGCTCCTCGCGGAAGCGCTTGGTGATGCCCATCAGGAACGGGGTCGTCGCCATCGACAGGGTGACGATCGCGCCGAACAGGCTGGCCGCATCGGGGGCGATCAGCAGCCCGGCCTGCGCCTGGGCGAACAGCACGAAGCCGAACTCGCCGCCCTGGCTGAGCAGCAGGCCGAGCGCCAGCGCGCTCCGCCACGTCATGCGGAAGGCCAGGCCGATCAGGAAGATGACGAACGTCTTGGTGGCGATCAGGGCGAGCGCCATGGTGATCACGAAGGCCGGCCGTTCGGCGATCGCCGGCAGGTTGAGCATCATGCCGACGGCGAGGAAGAACAGCCCGAGCAGGATCGACCGGAACGGATCGACGTCCGCTTCCAGCTCGTGCCGGTAGGGGCTGTCGGCGAGCATCACGCCGGCGATGAACGCGCCGAGCGCGGTCGACAGGCCGAGCGCCTCCATCACCGCGGCGCTGGCGATGACGGTGAACAAAGCGGCGAAGACGAACATCTCGCGCTCGCCCAGATTGCCGATCAGGCGGAACAGCGGGCGCAACAGGAAGCGGCCGGCGAGGATCAGGCCGATCACCGCACCGACGGTGTAGATGGCGAGCAACCAGCCCGGCGGGGCATTGGCGTCGGCGGGATTGCGGCTCATCGCCGCGACAATCGTGATCAACGGCACGATCGACAGGTCCTGGAACAGCAGGATCGAAAAGGCGCGCTCCCCGAACGGCGTGCGCAGCCGGCCGGCGGATTGCAGCATCGGCAGCACCTGCGCGGTCGACGACAGCGCCAGCGGCAAGCCGAGCGCGAGCGCGGCGGGCCCGGAAAAGCGGGCGAGAAGGACGATGCCGGTGATGGCGAGGCCGCAGGCGACGACCTGGAGCAGGCCGACGCCGAAGATCTCCTGCTTCATCCGCCACAGTCGGCCGGGGTTCAGTTCCAGCCCGACGACGAACAGCAGCAAGGTGATGCCGAGTTCGGCGACGCCGATCTTCGACTCCGCGTCGCCGACCAGGCCGAGGACGTGCGGGCCGACGACCGCGCCAGCGACGAGGAACCCCAGCGTCGCGCCGAGACCGACGCGCCGGAACAGCAGGACGAAGGCGAGGCCGGCGCCGAGCAGCACCATGCCGTCGCGGAGCAGCGAGACGGTTCCGCCCGTGTCATGCATGGGCATGCGCCTCGCGTGCCGCCGCCGCCGCTTCGGCCGCCGCCTCGAACGCCAGGCGGATCGACGGATGGCGGGCGGTATAGTCGAGCGCAGGGGTAAAGACCTCGAGCCCCGGCCAATCCGGCCGCTCCCCCTCGCGCGCCAGCCAGCCAGTCAGCCCGTCGCGCGCCGCGGCGAGCTCCTCCGGCGTGCGGCCGAGGATGTTGGCGGCGAGCAGCGAGGCCGATGCCTGGCCG
>JAEWJQ010000190.1 GCA_023386515.1 Pseudomonadota bacterium
GGCTGGTCCGTACCTGGGTAACGAGGGGTCCGGACGTTGTCGCGAGGGGGCTGTCATGACGCGCATCTTTCCGTTTGTGGCCGCATTCGCCGCCATCGTGCTGGCCGGCTGCTCGCGCCCTGCGGACGATCAGCCCGGCGCGGTTACCGCCGATGAATCCCGACAATTGAACGAGGCGGCGGAGATGCTCGACGCCAACAGCGTTGACCTCAACGCCCTCGACTCCACCAGCAACGGAACCGACCCGTCATGACCGCTCCCCTTCGCCGCCTCGGCTCCACCGATCTGCGCATCGCTCCGCTCGTCCTCGGCGGCAACGTCTTCGGCTGGACCGCGGATCGCGCCGCCAGCTTCGCGGTGCTCGACGCCTTCGTCGACGGCGGCGGCACGATGATCGACACCGCGGACGTCTACTCCGCCTGGGTCGACGGCCATCGCGGCGGCGAATCCGAAACCATGATCGGCGAATGGCTGAAGTCGAGCGGCAAGCGCGACCAGGTGCTGATCGCGACCAAGGTCGGCATGCTGCCCGGCGAGGGTGGCGAGAAGCTGGCGCCGGCGCGAATCGCCGCCGCGGCCGAGGCGTCGCTGCAGCGGCTCGGCACCGACCGTATCGATCTCTATTACGCGCACCAGGACGACGACAGCGTGCCGCAGGAGGCGGTGCTGGAAGCCTTCGCCAAGTTGATCGACGCCGGCAAGGTCCGCGTCATCGGCGCCTCCAACTTTCACGCCGTCCGGCTCAAATCGGCAAACGACGCCGCCAAGGCCGCGGGCCTGCCGCGTTACCATGTGCTGCAGCCCGAATATAACCTCGTCAGCCGCCACAAATACGAAGGCGAGCGGGAGGATTATTGCATCGCCGAGAATATCGGCGTGCTGCCCTATTACGGACTCGCCTCCGGCTTCCTGACGGGCAAGTATCGCAGCCGCGACGATCTGTCGAAGAGCGTGCGGGGCAACCGCATGGGCGACCTGCTTGAGGGCAAGGGCGCGACCGTGCTCGCCGCGATGGACGAGATCGCGCGCGAGACGAGCGCGACGCTCGCACAGATCGCCCTCGCCTGGCTGATCGCGCAGGAAGGGATCACCGCGCCGATCGCCAGCGCGACTTCAGTCGAACAGCTGCACGACCTGCTGCCCGCCATGACGCTGGAACTCAGCAAGGATCAGATCGGCCGTCTCGACGCCGCGGGAGCCTGACCCCTCCCCCGCAGGAAGGCGACGTCAGGCCGCGCGCAGGGCGTCGATCACCAGCCGCGGGTTGTACGGCTTCTGGTAGAAGGCGACGGTGGGTGCCAGGGCCGGCTCGTCGGGAGCGCGCCCACCACTGGTGATCAACGTACGGATGTGCGGCCAGCGCTGCTGCACCGTCAGCACCAGGGCGAGCCCATCCATGCTGCCGGGCATGTCGAGGTCGGTCAGCATCGCGCCGATGTCCGGTTCGGATGACAGGATCGCCAGCGCCTCGTCGGCGTCACGGGCAGCAAAGGCGACGAGCCCCGCCTCCTCGATCATCGAAACCGCTGTCATCAGGACGAGAGGATGATCCTCGACCACCAGCACAGCCGTGAACGGAGACGTCTGCGGATCGAATTCGCGCATCTGGGTATCCCTCGGCCGAATACCGCAATGATACGCCTGGCGGTTCGCATCCAACTCTTTGCGTAACCTACTCTGTCTGATCTGGCATGGTAAAGAGATATCACCTGCCAAATCGGGTCTATTGATTCGGGTCAATACGAAAGACGCGCGGACACGATCTCGTGATCGGCCCGCGCGACAAGTTCAGGCGGCGAACTGGTTCATCGTATTGTGGGCACCGCCAGCTTTCAGCGCCGCCTCACCGGCGAAATACTCCTTGTGATCGTCGCCGATGTCGCTGCCCGACATGTTCTGGTGGCGGACACAGGCGATACCTTCGCGGATCTCGCGCCGTTGCACGCCGGCGACATAGCCGAGCATGCCCGCTTCGCCGAAATAGTCGCGCGCCAGATTATCGGTCGACAGCGCCGCCGTGTGATAGGTCGGCAGCGTGATGAGATGGTGAAAGATGCCCGCCCGCGCGCTCGCATCCTTCTGAAAGGTGCGGATGCGCTCGTCCGCCTCAGCGGCCAGATCGGTCGCGTCGTAGCTGGCGCTCATCAGCCCCGCCCGGTCATAGCCCGATACGTCGCGGCCCTCGCCGGCCCAGCGGTCGTAGACCTGCTGACGGAAGTTGAGCGTCCAGTTGAAGCTGGGTGAATTGTTGTAGACCAGCTTGGCATCGGGCACGACGGTGCGGATCCGGTCGACCATCGACGCGATCTGCTCGATATGCGGCTTCTCCGTCTCGATCCACAGGAGGTCGGCACCGTGCTGAAGCGCGGTGATGCAGTCGAGCACGCAGCGGTCGGCCCCCGTCCCCTCGCGGAACTGGAACAGGTTGGACGGCAGCCGCTTCGGCCGCAGCAACTTGCCGTCGCGCGCGAGCACGACGTCGCCGCGCAACGTCGCCGGATCGACCACCTCCTCGCAATCGAGGAAGGCGTTGTACTGGTCGCCGAGATCGCCCGGCTCGCGCGAAAAGGCGATCTGCTTGGTTAGCCCCGCGCCCAGTGAGTCCGTGCGTGCGACGATGATCCCGTCCTCGACGCCCAGTTCGAGGAAGGCGTAGCGGATCGCCCGGATCTTCTGCAGGAAATCCTCGTGCGGCACCGTGACCTTGCCATCCTGATGGCCGCATTGCTTCTCGTCGCTGACCTGGTTCTCGATCTGCAGGGCGCAGGCGCCAGCCTCGATCATCTTCTTGGCGAGCAGATAGGTCGCCTCGGCATTGCCGAAGCCCGCATCGATATCGGCGATGATCGGCACGACATGGGTCTCATATGCGTCGATCTTGTGCAGCAGGCGATGCGTGTTGACCGCATCACCCGCCGCCTTCCCGGCATCGAGATCGCGGAACAGCAGCGACAGTTCGCGCGCATCCGCCTGCCGCAGGAAGGTATAGAGTTCCTCGATCAGCGCCGGCACGCTGGTCTTCTCGTGCATCGACTGGTCGGGCAGCGGCCCGAATTCGCTGCGCAGCGCCGCGATCATCCAGCCCGACAGATACAGGTAGCGCCCCTTGGTGGTGCCGAAATGCTTCTTGATCGCGATCAGCTTCTGCTGGCCGATAAAGCCGTGCCAGCAGCCGAGCGACTGGGTGTAGGCGGACGGATCGGCGTCATAGGCGGCCATGTCGCGCCGCATGATCGCGGCAGTGTAGCGTGCGATGTCGAGGCCGGTGCGGAAACGGTTCTGCAACCGCATGCGCGCGACCGCCTCGCCATCGATCCCTGCCCATGTCGGCCGCTCGCCGATCGCCTGAACCGCCGCACCGATCGTCTGATGATAGCTCATGTCCGCGCCCTCTATGTGTTGGAACGCGTTCTTGTACCCTGATTTACAAGCACCTCGACCTGATCACCTGTGTAGATGATGGTCATAGTGTCACCGAACAAAAACATCTCTTGTCAGTTTGTCATAAATACACTTAATCTCCAGCGAAGGTGAAGCCTGAGAGACCGCGATCGCGCTCGTTGATCAGTAGCGGTCGTCCGGCCGGCGGTGCCGATCGCTGCGGGCAATCGCTGCGGTGGCAGGCCCGGCACCCGAGGCCGATCGGCGTCGCATCACCCTTCAGGTCGATGCCCCGCGCCACCGCCAGCCCGCCCGCCACGTCTGCCGGCACGCCCAGCCCGATCGCGAACTCGGCGACCACGGCGCCATAACGACGGCGTTGCGGCGTCACCGTGCATGACACGGTCAGCCAGCGCGCCTGATCCTCCAGCTCAACCAACTGCACCGCCAGATCGCCGGGGCGATCGAAGGCGTGGTGTACCCGCCACAGGGGGCAGCGTCCGCGCGCCTCCGCCAGCGGCGACGCGCTCGATCCGGCAAAGCGCTTCGAACATTGCCCGGCGCGATCGATCCGGATCAGGAAAAACGGCAGGCCGCGCGCGCCGACGCGGTGCAGCGTCGTCAGCCGGTGCGCAACTTGCTCGAAGCCCGCACCGAATCGTCGCTGCAACAATTCGAAGTCATAGCCCGTCGCCTCGCAAGCGCGCAGGAAACGGGTGTAGGGCATCATCACCGCCGCCGCGAAGTAACTCGCGAGGTGGCGACGGAACAGCCGCTCCGATGCGCGGTCAGCGAAGCCCGAACCTTTGGCGAGCGCGTCGATCTCGTTGCGCGCCTCGATCAGCGCCAGCTGGTAGCCCGCCGCGAAGGTCCGCGACGCCGGGTCGAGCGTCTCGCTCAACTGCAACTGCCGCGCGTGCAGGTCGAGCCGGTGGAGCAGGTCGGGCATGACGTCGACCGGCAGGATGCGTATCGTCAGCTGGTGCTTGACGCGCAGCCGTTCGGCGATCGCGCCATACAGATCCCCTGCCCCCAGTCGCAGTTCGTCGGCCAGCGACTCGGCCGCGCTGTCCAGATCGGGGAAATGGCCGCGCCAACGCTCGATCTCGCGCCGCACCTCGCCGACAGGGTCGG
>JAEWJQ010000210.1 GCA_023386515.1 Pseudomonadota bacterium
AGATGGCGCTGGGCGCGCTGACCGCGCTGCGCGACGCCGGCACGGCGGTGCCGGGCGAGGTCGCCATCGCCGGTTTCGACGACATTCCGCTGTCCCGCTATCTCGGCCTGACCACGGTACGCGTGCCGCTGGCGGAGATGGGCGCGCGCGCCGTCGCCCGGCTGATCGACGCACTGGAGGGCGCGACGCTGACGCCCGAGACGCAGACCGTGCCGACCGAATTCATCCCCCGCCTGACCACAGCCGCCGGAGCATCATGACCCTTTCACCGTTTCCGCTCGATCGCCGCACCCTGCTGGCGCGCGCACCGCTCGTCGCCGCGGCCGCCGCCGGCCTGCCGCAGGCGGCGATGGCCGCGCCGGCTACGAATTTGCCGGGCTGGTTCAACGACCTCGAACAGCGCACCTTCCGCTTCTTCTGGGATCTCGCCAATCGCGACAACGGGCTGGTGCCGGACCGCTGGCCGACCCCATCCTTCGCCAGCATCGCGGCGGTCGGCTTCGCGCTGACCGCCTATCCGATCGGGGTGGAGCGCGGCTGGATCACGCGGGCCGAGGCGCGCGACCTGACGCTGACCACCTTGCGCTTCTTCGCCACCGCCCCGCAGGGCGATGCGCCGGCCGGGATGAGCGGGCACAAGGGGTTCTTCTACCATTTCCTCGACATGGAGACCGGCGCGCGCTTCCGCGACACCGAACTGTCCAGCGTCGACACCACCTTGCTCTTCCTCGGCATCCTGTTCGCCGGCGCCTGGTACGACCGCGCCGACCCGGCGGAGGCGGAGATCCGCCGGCTGGCGCAGACGATCACCGATCGCGCCGACTGGCCCTGGTTCACCAACGCCCGCCGCAGCGTGTCGATGGGCTGGCATCCCGGCCAGGGTTTTATCGAGCGGCCTTGGGAGGGGTATAACGAGGGGATGATGGTCTATGTCGTCGGCCTCGGCAGCCGCGGCAAACCGCTCGCCGACGGCGCGTGGGAGGCGTGGACGAGGACCTATCCGGGGTTCTGGCGCGGACAGGGAGCAACCCGCCATCTCGCCTTCGCGCCGCTGTTCGGCCATCAGTATAGCCAGATGTGGATCGACTTCCGCGGCATCCGCGATGCGACGATGCGGCAGGCAGGGTTCGACTATTTCGAGAACAGCCGCCGCGCGACCTATGCCAATCGCGCCTATTGCATCGCCAATCCGATGCGGTGGGATGGCTATGGCCGCGATATCTGGGGCCTGACCGCCTGCGACGGGCCGGGCAATGTCCGCCTGCCGTTCAAGGGGCGCACCGCCGATTTCTTCGGCTATTCGGCGCGCGGTCCGCTCGGCCAGCCCGACGAGCGCGACGACGGCACGCTGGCGCCGACCGCCGCGCTCGGCAGCCTCGCCTTCGCGCCGGAGATCGTCGTGCCGGCGGCAAACGCGATGAAGGCGTGGCCGAAGCTCTACGGCCGCTACGGCTTCCTCGACAGCTTCAACCCGTCGTTCCGCTACACCGACGTCAAGCTGGAGAACGGATCGGTCGATCCCAAGTCGGGCTGGGTCGACGGCGACTATCTCGGCATCGACCAGGGCGCGATCATCGGCGCGATCGCCAACACCCGCGACGAGGGGGTGTGGCGCGCGATGCGCCGCTCGCCCACCATCCGCCGCGGCTTGCAGCGGGCCGGGTTCACGGGCGGATGGCTGGGATGATTCGTCTCCTCGTCGTCATCCCCGCGCAGGCGGGAATCCGTACCGGCTGGCGGTGCGGCCCTTGCCGGGACCTGCGTGTCTGGATCCCCGCCTGCGCGGGAATGACGATAATGGAGGGCGTATGACCACTGCGCATCCCAACCCCCCGATCAAGACCATTACCATCGTCGGTGGCGGCACCGCCGGCTGGATGACCGCGGCGCTGCTCTCCCGCCTGTTCCTGGGCGCCTATACGATCCGCCTGATCGAATCGGACGAGATCGGCACGATCGGCGTCGGCGAGGCGACGATCCCGGCGCTGCGCAGCTTCATCGGCCTTGCAGGCATCGACGAATTCGAATTCGTCCGCGCGACGCAGGCGACGTTCAAGCTCGGCATCGAATTCCGCAACTGGCGCGCGCCCGGCCACAGCTACATTCATGGTTTCGGCAAGATCGGCCAGGATCTCTACTGGCTGCACTGCCACCAATTCTGGTTGAAGGAACAGGCGGCGGGGCGCGCCAGGCATCTCGATCATTATGCCCTCAACACGCTGGCGGCGCGGATGAACCGCTTCGCCATGCCCGATCCGTCCAATCCGCATTCGCCGATGGCGGACCTCGACTATGCCTATCATTTCGACGCCTCGCTGTTCGCGCGCTTCCTGCGCGGGCGGGCGGAGGCGGCGGGGGTGGAGCGGATCGAGGGGCGGATCGTCGCCGCCAACCGCCGCGGCAGCGACGGCTTCCTCGACCATGTCGTGCTCGCCGACGGGCGCCGCGTCGACGGCGACCTGTTCGTCGACTGTTCGGGGATGCGCGGCCTGCTGATCGGCGACGCGATGGGCGTCGGTTACGAGGATTGGAGCCAGTGGCTGCTCTGCGACCGCGCTTTGGCGGTGCCGACCGCGCGCGGGGCGGGGCCGCTGACCCCCTATACGCGATCGACCGCGCATGACGCGGGCTGGCAGTGGCGCATCCCGCTCCAGCATCGCACCGGCAACGGCCATGTCTATGCCAGCCGCTTCACCAGCGACGCGGACGCGGCGGACACCTTGCTCGCCCATCTCGACACGCCGGCGCTCGCCGATCCGCGCGCGGTGCGCTTCCGCCCCGGCAAGCGGATCAAGGCGTGGGAGAAGAACGTCGTCGCGCTGGGCCTGGCCGGCGGCTTCCTCGAACCCCTCGAATCGACCAGCATCCATTTGATCCAGACCGGCATCCTGCGCCTGATCGCGCTCTTCCCCGGGCGCGGCTTCAACGCCGCCGACATGGCCGAATACAATCGCCAGACCGATTTCGAATATCGCGACGTGCGCGACTTCATCATCGCCCATTACAAGGTGACGGAGCGCGAGGACACGGCATTCTGGCGTTACGTCAAGCATATGGACGTGCCCGACAGCCTGACCGAACGGCTCGACCTGTTCCGCGCCTCCGCCCGCTTCTTCATGCACGGCAAGGCCGAGCTGTTCCGCGAGGAAAGCTGGGTGCAGGTGCTGCTCGGCCAGGGGCTGCAGGCGCAGTACGACCCGATGGTCGACATGATTCCGGCCGATCAGGCCACCGCCTTCCTCAGGGACGTCGAGGAGGTGATCGCCGACGTCGCCGCCGGCCTGCCGACGCACGAGGCGTTCATCGCCAAACATTGCGCCGCGCCGCCGATCGCCTGAACCGCGCCACCGCCGCGCCGGCCGGTCCGGGCGGAGTGTGACCCGGCTGCAACACTTTGCAGCATAGTGACGCAAGGCTGATCCATGCCGTTGTAACCGGTTACGCGGGCGAGTAACCGGTTCCACACGCCTCTCGCGATCCGCGGGCCGACCCCTGTCGTCGGCACGCCGGGAGCAAAGACGGGGCAAGGGACGACCGTGGAGGGGTTTGAAATGGCATCCAGGATTCATCGCGCACGCACCGTTCGCGGCATTTCGGCGGTGGCGCTGGCCGCGGCGCTGGTCATCGGCACGCCGGCGTTCGCGCAGGCGACCTCCACCCTGCGCGGCCATATCGAGGGCGCAGCGGCGGGGACCACCGTCGTCATCACCGATCTGACCACCGGTCAGGTGATCAACGGCCGCACCAATGCGACCGGCGACTATACCATCCCCGGCATCCGCCCGAGCACCTATCGCGTCGACGTACAGGGCCAGCGGCCGGAGCAGGTCGTCGTGCCGGTGGGCCAGACGATCACGCTCGACATCGGCACCCCTGCCGCCAATGCGGAAGCCGCCGCCGCAACCAGCACGACGACGTCGGCTGATGCCGGCAACGGTTCGGGCAGCGACATCGTCGTCACCGGCCGCCGCACGCAGGAAGTGCGCACCGCCGAGGTCGCGACCAACGTCTCGCAGCAGCAGATCGAGAGCCTGCCGCAGAGCGACCGCAACTTCCTGAACTTCGCCGCGCTCGCGCCGGGCGTCGCGGTCACCCCGGGCCGCAGCAACCGCCAGGTCCAGGCGGGCGGCGTCAGCGCCGACAACGTCAACGTCTTCATCGACGGCCTCAGCCTCAAGAACCAGGTCAACCACGGCGGCGTCGCCGGCCAG
>JAEWJQ010000229.1 GCA_023386515.1 Pseudomonadota bacterium
GTCAGGATGCCCTTGGCGGCATGCATGCCGTGGATGTCCTCCGGGCTGGTCTCGACGCGAACCAGGATCACCGCCTCGCCGGCCGCCGCCCGCTTCTCCGCCGTATCGGCGTCGAAGACGATGCGGCCGGAGGCCGCGCCGGGGCTGGCGGGCAGGCCCTTGGCGATGACGTCGCGCGGCGCCTTCGGGTCGAGCGTCGGATGGAGCAACTGGTCGAGCGCCATCGGATCGACCCGCGCCACCGCCTCCTCGCGGCTGATCAGCCCCTCATTGGCCATGTCGACCGCGATCTTCAGCGCCGCCTTGGCGGTGCGCTTGCCCGAACGGGTCTGGAGCATCCAGAGCTTGGCCTTCTCGACCGTGAACTCGATGTCCTGCATGTCGCGATAATGGGTTTCGAGCTGGTCGAACACCGCCGCCAGCTCGGCATAGACCTCGGGCATCGCCTCTTCCATCGAGGCGGGCTTGGCCCCGGCCTCCTCACGGGCGGCGCGGGTGAGATATTGCGGCGTGCGGATGCCGGCGACGACGTCCTCGCCCTGCGCGTTGATCAGGAATTCGCCGTAATAGGCGCGGTCGCCCTTGGCGGGATCGCGGGTGAAGGCGACGCCGGTCGCGGATGTGTCGCCCATGTTGCCGAACACCATCGCCTGGACGTTGACCGCGGTGCCCCAGTCGCCGGGGATGTCGTTGAGGCGGCGGTAGACCTTGGCGCGCTCCGACTGCCACGATCCGAACACCGCGCCGACCGCCCCCCAAAGCTGGTCGTGCACGTCCTGGGGGAAGGGCTTGCCCCATTGCTGCTCGACCAGGCCCTTATATTCCGCGACCAGGGCGCGCAGGTCGTCGGCGCTGAGCTCGGTATCGAGCGTATAGCCATTGTCTTCCTTGGCGATCTCCAGCGCCTCTTCGAAGGCGCCATGGTCGAGTTCCAGCACGACGTCGGCGTACATCTGGATGAAGCGGCGATAGCTGTCCCAGGCGAAGCGCGCATCGTCCGCCGCCGCGGCCAGGCCCTCGACCGTGGCATCGTTGAGGCCGAGGTTGAGGACCGTGTCCATCATCCCGGGCATCGACACGCGCGCGCCCGAGCGGCCCGAGACGAGCAGCGGATTGGCCGGATCGCCGAAGCGTCTGCCGGTGATCCCCTCGATATGGGCGATGCCGTTGGCGACCTCGTCGCGCAGTGAGTCGGGGAAACGCTCCCCCTCCTCGTAATAGCGCGTGCACATCGCGGTCGAAATGGTGAAGCCCGGCGGCACCGGCAGGCCGATCGAGGCCATTTCCGCCAGATTGGCGCCCTTCCCGCCCAACAGGTTCTTGTCCCCCTTGCCGCCGTCGGAGACGCCACCGCCGAAACGGAACACATATTGGGTCATCGCTGGTCCTTCAGTTCGGTACACGTTGCCCCGGGGAGGAAGGCGGTGTCGGAAGGTCTCAAAGGTCGCACCAAAAGCGTCGTTCGCTAGCCCTCGATCTTCGAGAAATCGCCGACGGCATGGACCGCGGCGCGGACCCGGGCGAGCAGCGCGAGCCGGGCGGCACGCTTGTCCGGATCGGCATCGTTGACGGTCACGCTGTCAAAGAACGCGTCGATCGGCGCGCGCAACGAGGCGAGTGCCGCCATCGCGCGTTCGAAATCCTCGTCCGCCACCGCGGCCGTAGCGGCGGGCTCGGCCGAGTCGAGCGCGGCGATCAGGTCAGCTTCTGCCGTTTCGGGTGTGTAGGACAGTGATTTCGCCGCGGCCTTGGTATCGACGGCGTAGCCTTCCTTCTTCAGGATGTTGGCGGCGCGCTTGTAGCCGGCGAGCAGATTGGCGCCGTCCTCGGTCGCGACGAATGTCTGCAGCGCCCGGACCCGCGCGAGCAGCCGGACGAGATCGTCCTCGCCGCCCAGCGCGAACACCGCGTCGATCAGATCGTGGCGGACGCCCGCCTCGCGCTGCTGCACCTTGAGGCGGTCGGCGAAGAAGGCGAGCAGCTGTGCCGGCGTCTCGCGGATGCGGTCGCCGCCGGACTGCAGGAAGTGGAAGACCTTTTCCGTCTCCGGCTTCAGCACGATCTCGAAATCGCCCAGCGCATCCGCCATTTGCGCCATGCGCCGGTCGAATTCGTCCTGCGGCAGGCTGCGATCGGGGGCGATCCGCTTCACCGTATCGAGATAGACGGCGTAGTTCGAATCGATTTGCGCGGTGCGTTCGAGCACGCCGAGCACGACATTGGTCACCGCGACGCGGAACGCCTGCAGCATCGGCGCGCGCAGCTGCGACCGCTCGACCAGCAGGATCACGCCGAGGGCGGCGCGGCGCAGCGCGAATGGATCCTTCGACCCGGTCGGCAATTCGCCGATCGCGAAAAAGGACGCCAGCGTGTCGAGCTTGTCGGCCAGGCTCACCGCCACCGTCACCGGCGCGGTGGGCACGTCATCGCCCTGCCCGACCGGCTTGTAATGGTCGCGGACCGCATCGGCGACGTCGCGCGGCTCGCCCTGCGCGGCGGCATAATAGCCGCCCATCAGGCCCTGCAGCTCCGGAAACTCGCCGACCATGCCGGTGACGAGGTCCGCCTTGGCCAGCCGCGCAGCGCGCTCCGCCATGTCGGCGAGCGACGCACTATCCTCCCCGCGAGCGGGGAGGATGATCGCGTCCTCCACCAGCCACCGCGCCAGCTTGGCGACGCGGTCGACCTTGTCCGCCACCGTGCCGAGCTTCTCGTGGAAGACGATGTTGGACAGCTTCTTCGCCTGCTCTTCCAACGGCGTCTTGCGGTCGGTCTCGTAGAAGAAGCGGGCGTCGGACAGGCGCGCGGCGAGCACCTTGCGGTTGCCCTCGACGATCTTGGCGCCGCCGTCGCTCGCCTCGATATTGGCGGTGCAGACGAAAGCGTCGGCAAGCGCGCCCGAGGCATCGCGGCAGACGAAATACTTCTGGTTGACGCGCGCGGTAAGCTGGATCACCTCCGGCGGCACGCTGAGGAAGTCGGCATCGAAGCGGCCGAGCAGCGGGACCGGCCATTCGGTGAGGCCCGCATTTTCC
Organism: Pseudomonadota bacterium; assembly: GCA_023386515.1. The sequence continues at coordinate 3,036 of JAEWJQ010000229.1, forward strand.
GCGACCAGCCCCTCGTCCTCAACCAGCGTCAGCCCGGCCTCCGCGGCCAACGCCGTCGCCCGGTCGCGGATGAGCGCACGGCGTTCGTCCTGGTCGACGATGACATGGCAGGCGCGCAGCTTCTCGACATAGTCCGCCGCCGAACCGATGGTGATCGGGCCGCTGTGGTGGAAACGGTGGCCGAGCGTCGCGGCTCCACTGGTGACGCCGGCGATCTCGACCGGGACGATCTCCTCGCCGAGCAGCGCGACGATGCCGTGCAGCGGGCGGACCCAGCGCAACGATTCGGTCGTGGCCGACGCGGCACCCCAGCGCATCGACTTGGGCCAGGGAAAGGCGCGGACGATCGCCGGGATCGCCTCCGCCAGCACGTCTGCGGTCGCGCGGCCAGGCTTTTCGGTGATGGCGAAATAGACGCCGTCGCGCTCCGTCAGCTGCTCGCGAGACAGGCCGGTCTTACGCAGGAAGCCGTCAAGCGCCTGCGGCGGCGCGCCGGTCTTCGGGCCCTTCAGCTCTTCGCTGACCGCCTCGGTCTGCACCGGCAGGCCCCGCGCGATCAGTGCAAGGCGACGCGGCGTGGCATAGGTCACGATGTCGCCCGCGGCGAGGCCGGCCTTGCCCAGCTCCGCGGCGAACAGACGCACGAGGTCTTCACG